>CAZBZX010000142.1:0-10156 GCA_964496465.1 uncultured Bacteroidales bacterium | reverse complement strand
GGGGATGGGTTAAACTATTTGGTATAAGTGAATTGAGTACAAGAAGTTTATCGTTACTATTTCATTTATTAACTATTCCTCTCCTATTCTTTTTTACAAAAAAGTATTTTAATCAAAAAATAGCCATAATAACTTTGGTATTATTTTCATTATCAAATATTCATTTACATTATGTACATGAAGCCCGTTGTTATACCTTATTAACCTTTTTAAGTTTATTATCCTTTCATTATTATTTTAAGTTAATTCAAGAAAACACTTTAAAAAATACTTTTTTATACACACTCTCCAATACTATACTCTTATATACTCAAATTATTCCGGTTTTTATATTTCCCTTACACTTTTTAGGATCACTGCAATATTTCAAAAAGAATAAAAAATTATTTTTTCAACATTTTATTGGGATGATTATCCCTTGTCTTCTATTTTTAATTTGGATTTATTTTAATAAGTATTATAAATCGGATATGGCAGGAAAAGCATGGCTTAAACCTCCTGATTTGGATGAACTTGTGATGATATATGCAAAATTATTGAATAACTCTATAGCTTTAATTGCCTTTGTTCTAATATTATTTTCCTTTATTGGTATTTTATGGAAGAAAAAAACTTTAATTTCATATTTTAAATCATTGGACAGCAATTCGATAATTATATTTTTATGGTCAGTCGTTCCAATGATTTTTGTATATGTGCTTTCACTATTTATTCCGCGATTTATTCCACGCTATTTATTATTTATCACTCCGGGTATGTTTATTACTATTTCGTATTTCTTATATTATTTCCCTGCTAATAATAAAATTAAAATATATATTGGTTTGGCATTTATTTTAATTAATGCATCAAATTTTAACCTAAAACCTGAAAAAGAGGAAAACTGGAGGACAGCTACAGAATTTTTAAAAGAAAACAAAACAGAAAATACCATCACATTTGTTTCTGCTTGGTACACATTTAAACCATTTGCCTATTATTACAATAAGGAATACTTTACTTACAAAAGTGAAAACTTACTTTATGCACTCAGTAATGAAAATATTCATTTTACTAGTACTGGCGGGATACTAAAAAGCCAAGATTTATCCAAATACAATAAAATTATATTGATCCTATCTCATTATGAAGTTGCTGATCCGGAACATCAATTGTTAAATTTCTTCAAAAATAATTATCCAATTACAGAGGAAAAAAAATTTAGGAATATTCAAGTCCTGGTTTTTACAAATTGAATATATTAATTTATTAATGTGAATGAATTGTTTCGCTTGTTAAAGATGCAATTGCCTGATCTACAAAATCCCAACTGAATTTTGATAAATTTGCTTCTGTTGACATTAATATTATTATATCGCTAGCAGCCATTTTTTCACCAATATCAACCTGCTCAACATATTCGGGAGTATTAAAACTTTGAGTAAATATTCGTTCATTGTAATACCAGAAACCTCCTAAACTAAACGATTTACTACCTACGCCTATATTAAACATACTCCAATAAAAACTATCAGAAATTACAATTGCTACAGGTTTAGTGTCATTATCACTAGTTATCCATTTAATTTGAGGGTAACACATTGGCTCTGATTTCAATTTAAATATAAGATTCATTCCATCAGCAATATCATAGTCAGAGAATTTATAATCCAAACTCCTCTTTAAATTATAAAACTTAATATTCGGAATATTAATATTTCTTTTCTTCTCAACATAATTAATTAAGCTATCCGTAGCTAAAAGAATTCCATAATAACTCCAATGAATACCGTATTTAGGATATAACAAACAACCACATGTGTCTTTCATTTCTAAAAACCATTGGTTAAAATTTATATGATTAACATTATTAGATTTTAATAGTTTGCTGTACACTTTATAGTTGGTACTATCAGTAAAAGGTTTGCGATATTTTCTAGGAAAATTTTCTGGGTAAAAAGATCCTTTCCCAGGCGCTAAACAAACAATAAAAGTTTTATTTTTTCTGTTTAACATATCTTGTAAATATTTCATTTTTTCAACTTTTGCTTTAATCTGCTTATAACCTATAAAATCTTCACCATTAAATGCTTTTAAATAATTTAGCTCATACAAATAATTATCTTTACCAACAATTACACTCCTAGCCTTTGCCAGCTTGAATACAGAAAAAGCAATCTGATTTCGTAACCTAACAAACCAAGTTCGAAAACCAATATTGTCATTTACAAATTTTTCAAATTCATTTTGAAATTCGCCAGAAAACCAACGTTCCATTTTAAATTTTGGTCTTTCAGTTAATTTAATTGCCCCCTTTAATGGTTTAATCTCAACATAATCTGTTTTATTTTGAATTACTGGTAGAAATAAAATAAGTATAAAAAGGTAATATAATATATATTTTATAACTAAGTTTTTCATTATTGTATTAATTAAAAACGAAAATATATAAATGGGTTAAATCCAAATGAAGTAATATATGCAAAACAAATAAATATAAACAAGCACGAAATTAAAAACATTGAAATATGACCAATGGTGCTGAAATTTGAATAAAAGATTTTCTTTTCTAGTTTTTTCCCCAAACTACTTACGGTTATAAATGAGAAAATAAATGCTAAAATTAATATTGTCCAGAATTCTGAATCAAATGAAATGGAAAGTTTACTATAGCTAAAACAAAACATCTTTTTTAGATAAAACAATGAAATTCCAAAATCTTCAATCCTAAAAAGGACCCACCCAATTAAAACAATTAAAAAGGTTAATATTATGCTTGGAATTTTACCTATTCGTTCAAGAAATTTTAAAAAGAATATTTTATCCAAAATAAGAAAACTACCATGCCATGCTCCCCAGATAACAAAATTCCAAGATGCGCCATGCCATAAACCTGAAAGTAAAAAAACAACAATTAAATTAAAATAAAGCCTTGACTTACTTTTTACTTTGCTCCCACCAAGAGGTATATATAAATAATCTTTCATCCAGGCCCCTAAAGTAATATGCCATCGTCTCCAAAATTCTGTAATACTTTTGGAAACATATGGATTATTAAAGTTTTCAGGAAAATTAAATCCAATCATTTTTCCCAATCCTATCGCCATATCAGAATATCCACTAAAATCATAGTATATTTGAAAAGAATAAGAAATAACAGCAATCCACGCTAAAGAAGTGTCTACCTCTGCTAATGGTAATGAATATATCCGATCTACCTGTTGCCCAAGAATATTTGCAATCAGAATCTTTTTTGATAAGCCAATAACAAACCTATATAAACCTAATAGCTTATTATCAATAGTCTCATTTTTTCTTCGATCTATTATATCATCAGCAATTGAGTTAAAACGAACAATCGGGCCCGCAATTAATTGCGGAAACATTAAAATGTATAATAAATAATCTGTAAGTTTTAATAATGGAGCGTGAACCTTCCTATATACGTCAATTGTATAAGTTAAAGATTGAAAAGTAAAGAATGAAATACCAATTGGTAATATTACTTTGACCCAACTTATTGAATTATAATGGAAAGTAGAGAAAAAAAAATTTACGTTATCAATAAAAAAATTTGCATATTTAAAATACGCAAGTAATCCAAGATTAATTAATAATGATGCAATTAGGTATAAATTCCTTTTACTATTTACTGAGTATAATTTCTTAACTATATAAAAATTTATTATAAGTGATAAAATAAGAATAAAAACAAACTTAGGTGCCCCCCATGAGTAAAAGAAAAGGCTTGCTAATAATATTAAATAGTTTTTATATTTATCGCTTACTATTTGGTATGAAAAAAGAAAAACTGCCAGAAAAATAAACAAGAATATTACACTGCTGAAAACCATAATTTATTTTTCAGTAAAAAAACAAAAATAATTTGTAAAGTATTGCTCATCTTACTTCGTTTTTAACATAGTATATCATTTTAATGATAAAAACAGATAGTAAAAATAAATTATAAACTGGGAAAAAATTATCAAAAACCTATTTCAACAATTACTAAATATGATATTATTTTAAATAGTTTAACTTTTATAGCAACATTTAAATAAATCAAATTATAACTATTTGATAACAATTTTAAAAAATAAATGTTATAGAAAAAGCATAATACCAAATTTATTTAAAACATGTTGATTTTAAAGTCTTTATGTAAAATTAGGAAGGTATATTACCATTATTTATAAACAACTATAATTCAAACAATTATAAATAGTTGTTGAAATATATATTTGACAATTTACCATTAATTAAATACTTTAGCAGTTTTAATAGGAGTATTATGGAATTATCAGGTTAGTAGAGTGGTTGGAATTAGTGTTCAACTAACAACATTTTGGTGAAAAAACTTATTGCGATTTATATATTATTTGAGATAATTATAATTTGCCAGGCACAAGACCCTCAGTTTTCTCAATTTTATGCGGTCCCTTTATATCTCGGTCCTTCATTTGCAGGTACAACAAAAGGAAGTCGTATAAATTTAAATTATAGAAATCAGTGGCCTGCTTTAGGTAAGTCTTTTTCTACCATGGCATTTTCTTACGATCATTATTTCTATAAATTTCAAAGTGGTTTGGGTATGTTCTTTTTACGAGACCGGGCCGGTGAAGGGCGGTTAGGTACAACAAATGCCGGATTTCAATATTCATTTAATATTATAGTTGATAAATTCTGGAGAATAAGGCCAGGGGTTCATTTCATTTATACACAACGAAGTATAGATTTTTCGGCTTTAACCCTTCCTTCAGGTGATTTTCAGGGATCATCAACACAACATGCTCCTCAGGAAAAGGTGCTGGCATTTGATTTTGGCTCATCTATTATGGCATATGACCAATTTCGTTGGTTTGGGTTTTCTGTTGATCATTTAACACAACCAAATTTATCATTATATGAAAGCGAAGAATATAAATTGCCTATTAAATACCAGGTTTTCGGTGGAATAAAAATAGTAAGAAGAGGAAGATTAATTCGTTCAATGTCTGAAAGCTTAAATGCTTCAGTTCTTTTTAAATCCCAGGATAGAAAAAATCAGCTCGATTTTGGAGGTTATTGGTATAAAGAACCATTAATGATTGGTTTATGGTTACGCGCTTTACCTTTTTATAAGGTTGGAGATAAAAGGTATATTTTTAGCAGAGATGCTTTAATTCTTATGGCTGGTTATAAAGTGGACAATTTAAGTTTTGCCTACAGTTTCGATGCAACAATTTCAAATTTGCTGATTACAAAAACAGCAGGTAGTCATGAAATATCGATGATGTATAAATTTAATCAAGAATGGGAAAGGATGAAACGTCCTAAAAAAAGACCAGTACCTTGTCCTACTTTCTGATTTGATGATTTAATGATTTAATGATTTGATGATTTGATGATTTGATGATTTAATGATTTAGGGATTAAGATTTGAGATTTGAGAATTAAAAATTATATTTGCCGCAATTATTAACACTCAATTATATATAAATGAAAAAATTACAATTAATAATTAATATTGTTTTAGGAGTTGCTATTATTGCATTATTTATCTTATTTTTTACAAATAAAAAAGGCCCTTCTATTGAAGATTTAATTAATGTTTCTACTACGATTTCACCTGACTCGGCTGCAATTGCTTACATCAAGTACGATTCGCTTTTATTATCCTACGATTTTTATCATGAATTAACTAATAAAATGGAATCAAGAAGGCAGGAAATGGAGACTGAGTTTAACTCCAGGCAAAAAGGATACGAAAAGTTATATAACGATTATAATGAAAAAGTCTCAAAAGGTTTAGTAACAAGGTCGCAAGCTCAAGAGCTTGAAGAAAATCTAATGAAGGAACAACAAAATTTAATGGGTTTAAGAGACCAATTATCATCCCAGCTGATGGAAGAGGAACAGGTGATGAACAGACAGCTTTATTATAGTATTATTGATTTCTTAAAAGAATATAATAAAGATAAAGGATATCAATATATTCTTAGTCATTCATTTGGAGGTCCAATCTTATATTCTGCAGATGCCTTTGACATAACCCAGGATGTTATAAAAGGATTAAATAAAAAATACGAAAAAGATAAAAAATAATGTCTTTTGCAGATACCTATTTATCAAAGCAAAAGAACTATAAGGTAATTTATAATAATTCTTCTCATGATGAAAGGTTCATAATAGTTATTCCATGCTATAATGAACCTTTTATTTTAAATACTTTGCAATCAATTTATAATTGCAATCAATCAAAATCAAAATTTAAAGTCCTCATTGTAATTAATTCTTCAGAAGATTCAAGTAAAAAAATTAAAGTTCAGAATATTAAATCAATTAAAAATATAACAGATTGGTATAAAAAAAATAGGCCTTTATTTAATATCTCTATTATTCATGAAGAAAACTTGCCAAAAAAATATGCTGGTGCTGGATTAGCACGCAAAATTGGAATGGATGAAGCTATCAGGCATTTCAATTATACAAATAATCCTGAAGGAATAATAATTTCATTAGACGCTGATACATTAGTTGATAATAGCTATTTAACTGAAATCGAATTATTTTATTTAACAAATCCTGCAGCTAGTGGCTGTACTATTTGTTATGAGCATCCTGTTTCTGGAAAAGAATTTAATCAGGAAGTTTATAACAGTATTGTACTTTATGAATTGTATTTACGCTATTTTGTTGAAGCTTTACGGTATTGTCAATTCCCTTTTGCTTTCCATACTATAGGATCCTGCTTTACAATAAAAGCTGAAATTTATGTAAAATCAGGAGGGATGAATAAACGACAAGGTGGTGAAGATTTTTATTTTTTACATAAAGTTTTTCCCCATGGTAATTTTTATGAGCTAAACTCAACTCGTGTTTGTCCTTCACCAAGAATAAGTAATAGGGTGCCTTTCGGGACAGGCCCTGCTATTAAAAAAATTATCGAAAACAATTATTCACTTAAAACTTATGATTTTCAAAGTTTTAAGGAAATTAAAAAATTGATAGAAATACATCAATCATTTTTTAAGCTAAATAAAAATAAAATTGATATAAAATTATCCACTATCAAAAAACCATTAATAACTTATTTAAATGAAAATGATTTTTCATATGAAATTGATCGAATAAATAAAAACTGTGCTCAAATTAATTCATTTTCGACTCATTTTTTTAACTGGTTTAATGCTTTCAGAATAATTAAATATATTAATTATGCACATGAAAAATATTATCAAAAACAAGAAGTAATTAATGCAATTAATAATTTTCTAAGTGCAGAAAAAGGATTAAAAACATTTAATTCGACGAGGGAAACATTAAATCAACTTAGACATATGCAAAAAAAAAGTTTAAGTAGTTGATTTTCTATAATAATCGCATTTATCAAATATACACTGAGCATTAAAGTTATTAAACAAGCATTCAACTTTCTCCTCTTTTTCAAGTTGAACATCAAATTTCTCTTTCACAAAATCAATGGCTTCCAATATAGAAATATAAGTATCACGTTTGCAACATCTTGGCCCACCCTTTTGCGCAACTTTTTGTAAACAATTCGCTGTAATCATATTGGAATAGCTCCATTCATTAATAGAAAGTGGTGTTGATCCCGTAATAAGACTAAAAAATATACCTGTTCCGATAGCTGCCCCACATGCCCCATAAAAACCACAAAAACCTCCTAAAATATTTCGTGATCGCTGATTTGCCTGGCTTAATTTTTCCTTTAACAATAAATGATGATCTGTTGCATTATAATATGCAGTTAACAAAACCGCAGGTACTAGAAAATGATGCTCCGGACCATGCATTTTAACAGAAGGATGTTTCATTAAAATATTTGCAATTTCTATTGGATTTTTTGAATATGAATTAATGCAGTATGTAATAATTATTTCCCTCGCTGGAGCTGAATGGCAATTATCGCAAATAAAATGACCATTTTTACAGGAAACATTTGCAGGATAAGTTTCCTGGCAATATTCACAAACGAGGTTCTTTGTTGTCTCGCTGTAAATTAAATCAGCTTCGCATATTAAGCAATCCTGATGTGCCATAGTTAAATGCAAAGATAAAAATTTAAAATGAAATATTCGTAATCGGTAATCGGTGATCAGTATCCAGAATTTAACAGATTATCGATCACTTGTTACCGAATCTTTCTCCCACCATTTCAAAATCCTCATCGCTCTTAAGGTATTCCATCTGCTAGGCTGCCCTATTTCTTCCATTTCAAAAAATACCTTTCCTGGATGCCTGCCTTGCAATTTCCATAACCCTTCTTTTGTCTGTTTTTTTAATAGCAACTCAATAGCATCATTAAAACGCTCATCTTTGCATGCATGAACTTCCTGGATATAATCCAATGCTTTCATAACATCGTAATACCAGCGGGGTGGAAATGAAAATTGAGTAAATTGGGTTTTTATTATTTCACCTGTTTTATGCGATTTATATAATTTATGTTGTAATAATAGTTCAATGGCCCTCTTTTTGCTCTCTTCACATGCATCATGTTTGCAGGGAGTCTTTTTTTTATATTCTCTCAAACCTTCCAATACCGAAATTGTCGTATGAAATGAGCTATGAGTAGCTCCATTAAAAGATTGACAATTCCAACCTCCATCAGGCATTTGTTGGTCGAATAAAAAACCTGCTAAATCATCTATCCTTGAATCTTTGACGTTAAAATAACATAAAATTGAAAGTACTATTCCAGTAACACAGGTTTCGCTATGCTTCAGTGAACCAAAAAAATTAATTCCGCCATCGCTATCATAATAGCCCTCACTCAATAAAATTTTCGCCCCTATTCTTGCCTGGGATTCATCCGGAGATAATCCGATTCTCTTTAAAAGTAAAAGCGTATATGTAGTTGAAATCCATTTTGGTGAATATAAATTTCCTCCCCATGTACCTCTTGGATCTTGTTTTAATAAAAGCATATGTCCCCAACCTTTTTTTGAAATATTTTTTTGTTCAATTTCCAAATCATCACATGGTATATTTAATAAATCACGCCTGGTTTGAAACCGAATAGAAGGATCGCCAAGTAACAGCCACTCAATTACCGCATTTCTGTCCATTTTTTTACTCCATTATTTACAATTTATCATATTTAATATACTATCTATTGCTTCCTTGAAAAAGACTGTGCATGCGGTAACCTGTTCATCAATATTATCTTTTTTTATTATTTCAGTATATTTTAATGCTGCACCTTTCCACCCATTAATATACCATTTCCCTGCATCAGAAAAATCTATTAGTTTACTATAATTCATCTCCTTTTTCTTACAAAAATGGTCAACATAAAAATACGGTTCATTAATTATATTATCAGTTATGGATAATCCAATTCTTATTGATTTTGTAATTTCTTTCCTATTATTAAAGTTTAAAGGAATAAATACCTGACTATCAAAATGATGAGGCCAAATTCTAATTTCAGAAGCAAACTCAAAATCTTCAGAAATAAACTCTAATAACATGTTTGCATTTGTTCTTAATTTTGCCCATTCTATTGTTGACTTATATTCTGGAGGTTTATATATAATATTTTCTTTGTTTTCAAAAGCTTTTATTGAATAATTCATTTTATTTCCTAAGCTTTTTTTATCCAAACCAAATTTACTTAGCTGACTTTTCATCCATTCAAATGCTTCACTTTCAGTCCTGTTTATAAGATTAAAAACACTAAGAGCATCGATTCCCTCATTAAATAAGACCAAATCAAAATTTATAATATCCAGACCAAAACATATTACCGGATTAGCTTGTATTAATTTTCCAACAAAAAAATTTTGTTTCGGTATCCATTGAAGGCTAATATTACCATCATCAGGTTCTTGTGAAATTAAATATTTTCCGGCCAGGGCAATTAATTGAATTGCTTTATGCTGGATTATGGCTGTTTCGGTGAGCTTATCAACTTTCTTATTTCCTAGTGGTTGCCAATTATTATATAAATAATCAATTATCATAATTTACGAATTATAAACTGAAATAAAATTGAGGTATAATTGCATTATCCAAATGATAAATGAATGCAACTAATGAGGCTGGTAAAATGCTTAAAATACTCAAATGAAAATATTTTGTATACAAGTTAAAAAATTGTCTTAACAATGTCAAGTCAATCTTTTAATAAAAAGCTACAATTCCTCAAAATATTCAAACCCATCAATAATAT
>CAZBZX010000141.1:0-10243 GCA_964496465.1 uncultured Bacteroidales bacterium | reverse complement strand
TGTTTTGCCAGGTCAATATCGGAATTCCAATTAAAAAACGCTGAAATTTCGCAGCTACCCCTTGAAGTTGTACTTTGAATAAGTTGCAGGTTTTCACTTTTTTTTATGGCTTCTTCCAACAGTTGAGTTACAGTGATTAACATATTTTCAACCGGCTGTTCGCCATTATCAGCAATAATTTTAATTTTTGGAAAAGTAACATTGGGCAATAATTCCACTTTCATTTTTGAATAGGCAAATATCCCGGCAGCAATTATTATAAAGCTAACTATAGCCAGAGGATTTTTATATCTTTTATAAAAGCTTATCTTTTCCATATTCGATAAATTACTTTGAGGAAACAATATTAATCAGCGCACTGTCGGTTAAAGCATAGCCCCCTTTATAAACGATCCTATCAGAGACATCAATTCCTTTTCCGATAATCTGTACCTGACTATCCTTTTTTAATCCCTCTTCTATTGGCATTCGAATCGCTAATGTATCATTCGCAACCTTCAATACCCAATGCCTTGTTAATTCTTCATTTGAATATACTGCGCTTGCCGGAACAAACAACCCTTTTGAAACTTTATCCATACTTACATTGACTTTCACATGAACATTTTCAGAAATATTTTGACTATTAGCTAATTTAACAAGATAGGCATTGGTCTGGTCATCATCATTTGCAGCAGGTAAACTTGCTCCAATCAAACCAATAATTGATTTCCCATTCGGAAAAATTACCTTACACTCTTTATTTTTTAATTCAGAAATATCCATTTCAAGAGGTATAAAAACAATTACCCTTAAGGATTGGTTGTCAACACAAGTAGCCAGCAGGTCTCCCTCCTGCACATAGTCCCCGGGCTGAACATTAACCTGGTTTATTATTCCAGAAGTAAAAGAAATAACTGTATCAGTTGCTGAATGTAAAAACTTATTTTCAACAGGTAAGGATTCAATTAAAGTAGCTTCACGAGGTTTAATTACAAACATAGCTTGTTCGGCGCTTACTTTATCAGAGATAGAAATAAAGCTTTTTGATATAATTCCGGTAACATGTGCCCGTATTTGTATGGTTTGTATATATCGCGTTGTTCCCTGAAAATCAACAGTAACATCAGCATCATTAATTATTGGATGGATAATTTGTACATCGCTTTTAGGTATTATTTCCGTTCCATCGCCATGATTTTTTCCTGAGCAAAATGTCAGTAATAATAACAGACAAAAACCTGCAATATGATTAATTAGTTGCAATCTATTTTTAATTATTCCAGTAATTGTATTCATTGATAAGTTTGTTTAGCTCAATTTTATTTTTTTGAAGTGACAATTTATTCAGGTTATATTGTTGAAGAAAGTTCAGATAATCCATTATGCTTACCTGTGCGTTTTTAAGTTCCTCACTATAAATTAATAGAAGTTTGTCATATTCTTTTTCCAGTATCTTTCCTTTTTTAATTGCATTATTGGTACTTTCTATAGCTTTTTTATAAGCCAACAATTGATTTATTAATTCGTTATTTTTTAGCCCTTTTTGTTGGCTGACTTGCTCAATTAATAATAATTGTTGCTGACGGTTGATATTTTTTTGTTTTCCATCAAATATTGTATACGTTAATTGAATACCTGCGCTTATTCCAAAGTGATTACCAATATTAGGTATTGAAGTAGAATTGAGGCCGGAATTTGCATATAATTTAACCTGCGGTTTATATTGATTCTCAAATACTTTCTGTTGCCAAATAGCAGAAAGACTATCCTTTTGAAATGATTCAAGAAATAACGAACTGCCAGGTTTATCCTGTTTAAGGTCTATATCATAATCATTTAGAAAAAAAAAGCCAGTGTCAGTTATTCCGCAGGAGATTTTCAGCTCGTCAAGATTCAATCGATAAGCTGATTCTGCATTGATTAAGTCAATTGAATCGCTTTTAATTGCTGCCTCCATTAACATGTAATCAATATATCGATACAAACCATGACTGGTAAGAACTTGAATAATTTCAAGTTGTTCTGCAAGCCGACTCATATTAGCCTGAGCGTTTTGCAATTCAGCTTGTAAACTAAGAGCATCGAGGTATTGGTTGGCCAGGGAATGCTCTATTTCAAGTTCCAAGGTTTTAATTTCAGAATCAATTCTTTTTAATTCGAGTTGATTTTGATCCAATAAGTTGTTTACCTGCTTATGATTAAAAACAGGATATTCCACATTAAATAAAAATGCGTATAGTCCGCCATTTGTAACTCCCACATCATAACCAATTGCATGATCAGAAGGATTGGTGGATATTAAGTTACCATTATTGTTGAAGTAAGGAGCAAACAACACCTCTGAGCTTAAATAAACTTTTGGGGCCAAATTGGTCGCTATTATCATATCATTTTCAAGAAACAAATAATTTCGTTGTGTATGTAATGAAATCAGCTCGCTATTGTTTGCTTTAGCGTTATTATAAAAATCAGCGAATTCAGCTTGCGCCTTTCCTTTTGGAATATAAAGAAACAGATAAAGTATAATTATCAGATGAGTAAATCTAAATTGTGACATACTAAAGCAATAAAGTTTTATACCAAAAGTATATTCAAATGTATAATTAATTCATCATTAAATGGCAGGGGTTAATATAAAAAGGGTGTCTCATAAGTATATTTCTATCGTCTTTGCGAGGAGGGACGACGAAGCAATCTGCTAATTATGAACTGATTGCTTCTTCCTCCTTCGTCGTCATCGCAATGACGTATCCCTTTTAAGAAACCCTCTAAATAAATATTCTCTTTTTTCTGTTTTAATTAGTCCTTGTCATCATCCTTATCATCATCTTCAACAGTAACCTTTTTAATGGTTATTTCACCCGCTGATGAAACTATAATTTCAGTTTCGGTTTCCCCATTTTCCAGTTCGATTTCATACCCTTTAAAATCAGGTTTTTCAATTCCTTCAATTTCTTCCATCTCCCAACCACTGAATTTAAGGTTTATAGCTTTGTGAATTTCAGCAGGAAGGTCTTTCATTTTTAGATGGGTTTCCGTTTCCAGCCATTTGCCGGCATTATCAAAACAGGCTGACATTTTAGTTGCATCCATTTTAAATTCAGCTTCCCATTCATTGTCTTCCTGTTCCCATTTTACATTTTGCGCAGATTTAAACATTTTTAAAAATGCATCCTGTACAACTTTTGGAGTGGTTACGTTCTGTGCGCAAGCAATAAGAATTATACCGCTTGCAAATACTGATAACAATGTTTTTTTCATAAGTTGGATATTTTAAAATTTATATCACAAGGTAAATAATGAATCTAAAGACTTTTTAAAGAATAATTTGGTATTGATTTTATTTCGTATTATTTTGAATATAGAATACATGCATTTCATTCAAAAAATCATAGCTGATTTGAAGGCCCAAAGCAATACAAATTTGTTTTGAAATGGCAAGTCCCAGTCCTGATGAACCAGATTCAGCTCCTTTATAAAACCTGTCGAAAATAAGGTTCGCATTTTCAATTGCTTTTGTTCCTGAGTTTGAGAAAGTAAGTTTTCTGTTTTGAAGGAATATTTGTATATCACCACCAGGTATATTATGCATAATTGCATTGCTAAAGAGGTTATTTAAAAGAATTTCAAATAAAGTTTTGTCGCAATTAACGATCCAATCTGAATGGCTTGAATAGTTCAGTTTTAAATCTCTAATCTCCATTAACTCTTTGAAATGATCAATTTGTGACATAATAAAATTATTTAAGCTAATATCTTCTAGGTTGGTAAATTGCTGATTTTCAATTTTGGTTAGTAATAGTAATCCTTTATTAATTTTTGTTAACCTATTAATTGATTGATATATTGCTTGAATTTTTTCTATCTGAGGTAATCTAAATGTGGTATCTTCAAGTAAAGTTTCAATTTTTGAACGCATAATAGCAAGTGGGGTTTGTAATTCGTGCGAAGCATTCTCTGAAAATTTCTTTAGTATTTCGTAGTCATTTATCACTTTATTAGTCAAAGACTTCAGAACTATGTTAAGTTCCCGGAATTCATCAATATTACTATTCTCTGGTTTGAATTTAACCATTTTTTGTAGGGAGAAATTTTTAAGCTTTTCAAGGTTATTATAAAATGGTAGCCATACTGAGATCGAAACCCTGTTATTAATCAAATAAAATAATATGAATAATACGATAAGGCTAATCAAAATTATAACTGATAATGTTTCTAGTAAATCTTCTGATTCTAGAATGGATTCCCTAATAATAATTTTATATGAAATGCCTCCAATTTCTTTAAAAACTGTTAATTGACGAAATTCTTCATGTTCTTGAGATTCCATATAAATCATTGTATCAGAAAAATACTTGTCTTCTTTTATTATTTCTGCAAACTCAACAAGGATAAATGGTTCAAGTACAAATACTTCTTTCTTCTCACTTAACAGGCGTTCTATATGCAAACATGTGATTTCTAGTTTTTCATCTGTCTCTTCATCAATTATAATTCTTAAAGTGAAAAATAAGACTATACCCATAAGCACAAGGGTGATAATTGAATAGATAATATAACGCTGGTTAATCTTTTGAATTAACTTCATTAGTCAATATATTTATATCCCATTCCATAAACAGTTTGTAAATAATCATTTCCGTTGGCTGCCATTATTTTTTTCCGCAAATTATTAATATGTGTATAAATAAAATCAAAATTATCAGCCATATCAATGTTATCACCCCATAAGTGCTCTGCAATCGATTCTTTTGTTAATAATCGGTTTTTATTTGCAATAAAAAAGTTAAGCAGCTCATATTCTTTTTTTGTAAGGTTTATTTTCTGATTATTAACTGTTACTAATTTATTATCAGAATCAAGTTTAATTTCATGATGAATTATTTCCAATGCCCCTTCAAATCTTCTTCGGCGCAAAACCGCTTTAATTCTTGAATTTAATTCGGCCAAATGAAAAGGTTTTGTTAGATAATCGTCAGCCCCTAAATCAAGGCCATTAAGTTTATCATCCAGTGAGTTTTTTGCAGAAATAATAAGTATTCCGGTATCTCTTTGTATTTTTTTTAATGTCTTAATTAAATCCAAACCAGAACCTCCCGGTAATGAAATATCAATTATAACAATGTCATAATGATAAATTAATAACTTATCGCTAGCAGAATCAAAGGTATTGGCCATTTCACAAATAAAATCATCCTTTTCAAGAAATAATTTTATTTCATGTTGCAATTCCGGTTCATCCTCTACAATTAATATTTTCATTTTATAAAGCTACAATCAAATTTTAAAGAAATTTTAAAGAAACTTTAATTTTTGAGATTCAACTTTAAAATTCCTTAAGATTTGAAAAGTACATTTATTATTTGTTAAAATTTTAACATTTATTTATATTAAACGTTATATAAATATGATTAATTTTAAAACAAATTTTGAATTATGTCTTAACTCCTATTGATTAACATTACAAAGACTGATTGACTATAATATTTCTATTAATAAAAAATCAATTAAACTGTTAAATGAAAATTTCGCATAAAGCTGCTTATATATTACTTATTTTTATTGAATTCATAAATTATAATTCTGCATTCAGCCAGTTGTATATTAATGAATTTGCTGCTTCTAATGCAACCATAATTGAAGATCCTGATTACAATGATGATGCTGACTGGATAGAAATATACAATGCAGGTAATTCAATAGTTAACCTTAGAGGGTATTATTTAACTGATAATTTAAATAATCCAGATAAATGGAGAATAACTGATAATATTAACATCGCTCCAAAGGGTTATATTGTTTTTTGGGCAGATGGAATGGATAATGGCATACATACTAACTTTAAAATTAGCGCCTTAGGCGAAGAAATAGGACTCTATAACCCAGACCTTATTACTGTAGATTCGGTTATATTTTCATTTCAGGAACCTGATATTACGCAAGGAAGAAATAAAAATAATTTAAACCAATGGGTATATTATCTTCAGCCAACCCCTAATTCTGCAAATAGCGATGATTTTTATACCGAAATTGTTTACAGTTCACCCGAATTTTTTCCAATTGGTGGACTTTATTTATCTGATACTTCAGTTGAACTGATGAATAATATGGGTGGTACTATCAAGTATACTCTTGATGGCTCTGAACCAACAATAAACTCTACTGAATATAACTCTCCCATTCAGGTAGATACAACAACCATTATCAGAGCAAGAATATATCAACCAGATATGATCCCCGGTCCAATAATTACTCATACCTATTTTATAAATGAAGGTTTTGAAGAAAGAAATTTACCGGTTGTTTCTATATCCACCAATGAAACTAATTTTTGGGATAAAAATGTAGGAATTTATGTACAGGATTTTAAACCTGATTGGGAAATTCCAGTAAATATTGAATTATTTGAAAATGATGGAAGCGATCGGGCTGCTTTTAACGAACGGGCAGGAATTAAAGTAAATGGCCTTTATTCATGGCGATTGCCGCAAAAAATGCTGGGCATATATTTTAGAGGTCAATATGGCTCGGGCAACCTGGCGTATCCTTTAATTTTAAATACCTACAGGTCAAGTTATAAAACTTTTGCTTTGCGAGCATCTGGCAGTGACTGGAGCTATACCCTTTTCAGGGATATATTGGGACAGCAGGCTACTAAACTTAATATGAATTTGGATATTTCTGAATCAAGGCCATGTATAGTTTATGTAAATGGAGAGTATATGGGCATTCATAATATTCGTGAAAAGATTGAAACCGATTATATTGAGAAAAACCATAAGCTGGAAGCTGAAACTTTTGATTTGGTAGAAAATGAAGATTATGCGGAAGCAGGTAGCCTTGCTCAATATAATGAACTACTTAATTTATTAAAAGAAGATTTGAGTAATCAAGCAAATTTTGATAAAGTAGCGGCAAAAATGGATATTGAAAATTTTACTAATTTGGTTATTACAGAAATGGCCGTTGCAAATACTTCCATCAATCATAATGTGATGGCATGGAAACCTAAAAATAACGGTAAATGGAAATGGGTAGTTATGGATCTTGATCGTGGTTTTTTTAGTTCTTCAAATAACCTAATCGATTATTATCTTGGGCAGAATGTTTGGCCTTTAAAAGACTTATTTAAAAATAATTCTTACAAGGAATACTTTGGCCAAAAACTGGCCGATCACTTATATACATCCTTCCATCCCGCTCATAAGATAAAGTTAATTGAGGAACACATGCAAGCTATTGAAGCTGAAATTCCTAACCATGTTGAGAGATGGCTTGGGACTACTTCATCATATGGAAATGCTATGCCTTCAGTAAATTACTGGTATAAAGAAGTTTGTGATTTAAAATCGTTTGTTCAAGCCAGACCTATGGCATTGCTTTCTGATTTAGAATCATATGGCTTTGATGGGACTGTTAATCTTATGATAGGCGTAGTGCCATCAAATGCTGGGTATATAACAATAAACAATTTAAAAATTCCTGAACCTGATTGGACAGGTCCTTATTTAAAAAATGTATCTACTCAATTGAGAGCAATAGACAAGCCAGGATATAAATTTAAAGGATGGATAAATACTGAGAAAAAAGATATTATTGCTTTAGGTTCAGATTGGAAATACCTGGATGATGGATCAAATCAAGGAGATTCATGGTACGATACTTCATTTAATGATGCTTTGTGGAATTCAGGTGCAGGTCAATTTGGATATGGAGAAGGTGATGAAAATACTGTTATTAGCTATGGTAGTGACTCACAAGAAAAATTTGTTACAAGTTATTTCAGGCATACATTTAATCTTAATGATGCAGATTTAATTGCCTCAAATTACATGATAAATATTTTAGTAGACGATGGAGCAATTGTCTATTTAAATGGGGTTAAAATTATTAATTATAATATGGGATGCAGTAATGTAAGTTATGGTACTTTTGCCAGCACTTCCATTAGCGGGCAATCTGAATCAGAATATTCTTCTTTTATAATTGATAAATCATTACTAGAAAAGCAGAAGAATGTATTGGCAGTTGAAGTTCACCAAAGTGATTTTGCAAGTTCCGATTTAAGTTTTGACCTTGAATTAGTTGCCTATTTCAATAATAATAATGGTTATGTATCTACGAATAATAATTATTCTGTTACACTTACCGAAGATATTAATCTAACTGCTGTATATGAAGAAACTGGTGTATGTATCATACCAGAAATTATAGCCGAAAATATTACATTGAATAAAAGTTGTTCTCCATACCTTGTACAAGGAGACATTACCATTTTACCCGGTGTAACATTAAGCATTGAACCTGGAGTGGAAATATTAATGCCTGAAAATGCCAATATTTTTGTGAATGGAAAAATAAATGCATTAGGTTCTAATGACGAGCGAATTATTTTTAAACTCAATCCGAAATATATTTATAAAAGCTGGGGGGCAATTAATTTCGTAAATACAAATGAAACTTCAAATTTATCCTTCGTGACTATTGAAGATGCCTCACGGGGACCTGTTCCTGTTAGAGTTGGTGCAATTTCTGCCTTTCATGCCAATTTAAACCTCGACAATATGATCATTAAAAAGGTATATGACAACCCAATTTCTGTCAGGTATTCTGATATTAAATTAACAAATAGTTCTCTTCATTCTGAAGTAACCGGCGATCTGATTAATGTGAAATATGGTAAGGCAATAATTGAAAATTGCATATTTACTGGAAATAACAAAGTCGATGCTGATGGTATTGATTATGACGATGTCGAAAATGGTATTATAAAAAATTGTAAAATTTATAATTTCGTTGGGATTAATAATGATGCTGTAGATATTGGGGAAAAAGCCTCCAATATCCTTATCGATAGTCTTATAGTATACAATGTTTTTGATAAAGGTGTTTCCATAGGACAACAGTCATCTGTATCAATTAAAAACTCAACCTTTATAAATTGTAATATGGGAGTTGGCGCTAAAGATTCAAGTTTGGTAACTATAGATCAATGTACATTTTATAATAACGCCTATCCGATAAAATGTTATGAAAAAAATCCTGGAAGTGCCGGTGGAAATGTTAAAGTAACAAATAGTATTTTATCAAATTCATCTGAAGAAAGTTATTTCGCTGATTCAAAATCAAGTTTAAACATTTCGAGTAGTTTATCAGATAATGATTCACTCCCTGAAAGTTCTGAAAATATTTTTGGAAATCCTTTATTTGTAAATCCAACCTTTTATGATTATCAACTGAATACTGGATCTCCTTGTATTTTAGCTGGAAATGAAAACGGTATTAAAACAGATTTAGGTTCACATTTACAAAAGATCGATAAGGAGCCTTCTATTATGATAAATCAGGTGTATATTAATTCATTAACATTAGAATTACCTGAATTTATTTCTCTTTATAATCCATCCTCCAAAACTGTTGATATATCAGATTATAAAATAAGTAAAGGGGTTACTTGTACTATTCCAAAAGGAATTAAACTTGGTCCGGGTGAATCCATATATATAGCAAAATATCTCCTATCAACCAGTTGGAAAGATTTCGATAAACAGCTAATTCAATGGAGTTCCGGAAAATTATCTAATAATGGTGAAGGTATACAAGTAGAGGATAAAAATGGAATCGTTATTGATTATATAAAATATAAAAATGATGGAAAATGGCCTGTTGCTGCATTTGAGGAAGGAGAAATTATGTCATTAAAATTTCCTGAACTTGATAATCATTTTCCTGAAAACTGGGAATCAATACCGGTTGGACAAGTACTTGAAATACAGAACAATGAAATAACAGAGAACGTTAAAATTTACCCAAATCCTTCAACTGGTTATATAACGATAATTGCACCTAATAATACAAAAGCCCAAATTTTCTCAATAATGGGTACTTTACTTAATGAAGTTGAACTGAATGGACCTACTCAAATTTATGTTTCAATATATAATCAAAAGATTGTTTTCATTCGTTGTGGAGATTCAGTTAATAAAGTAGTTCTAATTAAGTAAATTAATACCTTGTTTTAATATAACATAGTCATACCTCAATAGCTATAATAATTTCATGAAATAATTAATTTGTTTGTATATAATTTAATTATACTATTTTAGCTGGGGGAAAATCACTTTAAATCCGTTTACTTATAAATTATTTTTTGTACATGAACCACCTTTTTAAATCTCTTATAATACAATCGATTGCAATATATAACTTATTCAATATACATGTATTAGAAGCACAAATAATACATACTGATGATGTTTAT
>CAZBZX010000140.1:0-10287 GCA_964496465.1 uncultured Bacteroidales bacterium | reverse complement strand
GAATAACTAAAGTATCAACAACTTCACTCATCATTAATGTATCAATAGCTTCATTAATTGTTGCAAAATGCATAGGAATGCCACCTCCAACATTTATGGTATCACTTATTGCCTTTTTAATTTCATCTGCTCCAATAGTAGGATGTTTTGGGGCTCGTAAATCATAGTCAATATCAAAATCAATATCAATTACATATCCTGAATCAAGAGAAATTTCTGTACCTGCACCGGCACAAAGTGAACCACTTTGGAGGTGAAGATCATCTGAGCTAATAAATAAAGGATCACCATCGACAGAATTCACATCGCCACCAGAACCAGTTCCTCCTCCGGCTGTTTTCCAATCGGCAACATTATAATAAAATGTTGAAATTGAACGGGCATAAAAATTAGATCCTTGAGGATAATAAAGATTATAATCACATTCATCAAGACCTTGCCCGGCAACTAAATATAAACTAGTAGGTGACTCACTTCCGTTTCCACTTAATATATTGTTAACCAATTTACATCCAGAATAATCACCATTCATGTAAACACAATAACTTCCAACAGAAATGGAATTATTTAAAATTTCAGCAGAATTAGTACCGGAAACCATATATATACCATTCCCCAAACTAGTATTGTATATCATATTATTATATACTGTACCATTCGAGTTGTCACCAGTAAAATTTATCCCATTAGAGCATTCTCCTATCTCATTAGAAAAAATATGAAAATTATCATTATACCAATTAAACAGAATAGCATCATCTATATTATAGAAATAGTTGTTATTGATAATAATATTTGAATTTAATGTTTCAAAATCAACACCTTGCGTTCTTATACCAACAGGCATATTTGAACCAGCATCAAATTGGTTATTCGTTATTAAAATGTTTACAATCTCATAACTATCCCCTTCAATAGATATAGCCGCGCTTAAACCAGAAGAACTATAATCCCAACCATCAAATTGACAATTTTTTATTACAACACTGTCTATTAACTCAGAACCTGATATAATTAAAACAGCCTCGTAATCAGAATAATAAAGTGTAAATCCATCGATTACAATATGTGATTTCCCATCAATATAAATTGAATTTGAATATCCTGAAGAGTTAATTAAAACCTGATTTGGTGAAGTAGAAAAAATAGCCCCACTTGTATCGGCAATAAACACTATAGGACTTTCTATAGTCCCACTTGAGTCAATGGTAACCATTTCGTTATAAGTACCTGGTGCAACAAAAACAGTATCACCGGCATTAGCCAATGATGCTGCTGAACTGATAGTGTTTAAAGCATTTTCCATTTGTGGTCCGCTACCATCTCCAACCCCATCATTTCGAACATACCAGGTAGTATAATCTGGTGTAAAAACTTCATCAGCACCAATAGTTGTATTAACCGGTGCTCTTGGGTCACCATCAATATCATTAGAAATATTAATAAGATATCCATTACTTATAGAAATTTCATCACCTGCACCGGCACATGGGGAGCCTGATTGAAGATGAAGATCATTTGGGTTTATAAATAGAGGATCTCCTTCTTGCGAATTTGCATCATCATCAGCAAGACTTGTATGACCAGCCCCCCGCCAGGTTAATATTGTGTCATATACTGTAGAATTATAATAAGCAAGATTACCTGTTTCAAAATTATATTGATTATAATTACACGAAGCGAATTGCGTAAGTGTGTCTGCATAAATACAATACGCTCCCGGTAAAGAATTGTAAAATATATTATTAATTATTTCTACCCCAGCATAATCACACATATTAATTATAATATTTGAACTATCTGTTTTTATAGTATTGTGGTATATTTTTGTATTAGAAATATCACCTTTGCTATACCAATAGTCAGGATGAGCAAGAATACCAATAGTGGAATTATTTATTATATTATTGTATATTAAAGAACCCCTGCAAGTATCGTCTAGAAATATACCAATCCTTGCACTATCAATAATATTGTTACTTATAGTAGTATTGAATGCTGAATCAAACAGCATAATGGTAGTATCATTTCTAACACCGTTAAAAAATTTGTTTTTTGAAATTTTGTTTGAATCACAAATAGAACCATTTTCGGCTCTTAAGTACACACCAATTCTGCCACCGGTAGAATGTATAAATTTATTATTAATTATCTCATTATGATTACATTCGGAGGAGAGTGCTAATCCATAAATAGTCATTCCTCCATTCCAACCATCTAAATTCGCATTCCAATTTGTAAAAGTACAATTCCTAATAATGTTATAATTAGCATTTACAGTTTGCGAAGCTATTCCAACTCCTCCCCAATTTTGATATTTAAAGGTAAATCCATCAATAATTATGTAAGATTTTGAACTAATGAAAAATCCCCAATCAACAGATGCCTCTCCATCCAGAATAACACTATCAGGAGCCATTCCAAAAATACTTCCTGATGTATCAGCGATAAAAACAATTGGATTTCCTGGTTCTCCAGTGGAATCGACTATTACCTGACCCACATAATAGCCAGGAGCTACCCATACTGTATCACCAGCATCAGCCAATGAGGCTGCTGAATCAATAGTTGCTAATGCATTAACAGAATCAGGTCCAGAACCATTTCCAGAGCCTCCTGTTCTAACATAATAGGTGTTAGAAAAAACTTGATTTGAAGTTAAAAAAATGAAAAGAATTAGAAATAATAATTTGATCATCTTTTGGGGATTAGTTAAATTCTTCATAGTATTATTTATGAAATTATTTTTTTAAATTGATTTCGGAGTCGGATAATATGTTTCTTTCGAAAGGCATTATTCTTTATTACGTTACTTATTTTTAAAGTTACAAAATTGGATTGGTATTATAATTTTTTTTTTGATGAGTGGTGTTATTTTTTACACGAACGGAAAAATTGGTGAGAAGTGAATCGTGAGATGTGAGATGTAAATTGTGAATTAAAGGAAGAAAGATTGTCACACTGAGCGAAATCGAAGTGTGTATTTTTAATTTAAATCTTCTAGGTTAGAATTATCCTTCGATAAACTCAGGATGACCTCAGTGAAAAAAGAATTGTATAAAGGAATAAAAAATGTAAAGTATTATTGAAAGAGGAATAGCAACCCATTTAAAAACTATTACTAAAGCAATTATTGAAGTCAGATAAAAGGTTTGGATATTTACAATTCCTTTGAATTTTTTAAATGAGAACATGTTGATATTACTTGCCATCAGAAAGGCAAAAATTAGTGGTAATGAAAGGTTGATATAATCTAAATGAATAATTCTAAGAAACCAGGAATAATCTGTAAAATTGATAAGGAAAGGAATGGATAGAAAAAACACCCCATTGGCTGGAATGGGCAAGCCTTTAAATGAATCTTTCTGATCGGCAGAAATGTTAAATTTAGCAAGTCTATAAGCGCCAAACGCCGGAATAAAAGATGCAGAAATAATTCCTAAATAATTGTGTGGTGAAATATGCTGATAGTACAATACAGCCGGGGCCACACCAAAAGTTACTAAATCGGCTAAAGAATCCAATTGCTTTCCAAGTTCCGAAATGGCATTTAATTTTTTAGCTAAAAACCCATCTAAAAAATCAAACAGTCCTCCAAGACCAATTAAAATCGGGCTCCATAAAATATCGTTTAAAACTATGGCTATAAAACCACAAGTAAGGTTTAGTAACGTTATTGTTGATGGGATGTATTTTTTCATATAGAATATTTTCGATAAAGGTAATAACTTTTCCAAAGTTTTGCACTTTGGAAAAGTTATTATAGCTGAATTTAAATTTTATTTTTATATTTAAAACATCGATGTTTTATCGTTAATTTAAATAACCTGTTATGTTAGAGCCAAATTGTTTCTACCACATTCTTAATCATGCAAACGGTAGCGAAAACATTTTTAGAGAAGATGAAAATTATCGATTTTTTCTTGAAAAATATGATTTATATATTTCCCCTGTTGCTGATACGCTGGCTTTTTGTTTAATGCCGAATCATTTTCATTTGCTGGTAAAAATAAAAGAATTAGAATATTTTAAAATTCTTCCGAAGTTCCAAACTTTGGAAGAGTTAAAAGAAGACGATATTAAAAAATATATCTCAAAGCAATTTTCAAACCTTTTCAGTTCTTATACTCAAGCTTATAATAAAGTTTATAATAGAATGGGGAGTTTATTTATAAAGAATTTTAAACGGTATAAGATTGAAAGTCAACAATATTTAACAAGTGCTTTTATTTATATCCATAACAATCCGGTTAATCATGGCTTTTGTAATTCAGCTGAAAAGTGGAAATTTTCTTCCTATAATACTTACTTATCAAATGATTCCTTTAAAATAAATGAAGAGGAAGTATTGGAATTATTTGATGATATTGAAAATTTTAAATTTTGTCATCAGAAAGATTGTATTGGAGAATATTCGAAGAAATTAAATTTTTAACTTTTCCAAAGTGTTGAACTTGTTAAAAGGTTAATATTTAAATAGGATCAACATCAATCACTATCTGCAAATTTGAAAGATTTGGTTGCGATTTAATAAAGTTGGATAATTCCAACAAGTAATTTTTAGCTTGCTGACTTGATTTATTTCGATCGATTTTTAAAATGTAATTTTTTAAATACCAGTTTTGAATACGGCTTACTAATGGTGCTTGCGGACCTAAAACGTTCTCTTTGAATTGTTTTTTTAATTGGTTGGTCATCATTTTTAAAGCATGATCTAACGTTTCTCTTTTTTTGTGTTTTACCGTAATTATTATTAACCGGTAAAAAGGAGGGTAGTTGAACTTTTTTCTTTCTTCCAACTGACTTTCATAAAGTTGATGGTATTTATTTGCTTTAACAAAATTTATAATTGGGTGGTTTGGATTTGCTGTTTGAATGATTACTTTTCCTTGTTTATTTTTTCTTCCTGCTCTACCACTTACCTGTGCCATTAAATGGTAACTTCGTTCAAAAGCCCTGAAATCGGGAAAATTGAGCATATTATCGGCATTTAAAATACCCACTAAGCTTACATTATCAAAGTCGAGCCCCTTGGTTACCATTTGCGTGCCAATTAATAGGTCGATTTTTCCATTTTCAAAATTGCTGATAATGGTATCATAGGCATGTTTTTTTCGGGTGGAATCCAGGTCCATTCGGGCAATTTTAGTATTGGGAAATAAAATGGCTATATCGCTTTCAATTTTTTCTGTACCAAAACCTTTCATTTCCATTTGCGCACTTCCGCATGCTTTACATGAATTTGGATTAACATAACTAAATCCGCAATAATGGCAAATCAATCGGTTTAAATGTTTATGGTATGTTAAGCTTACATCGCAATTATTACAGTAAGGAATCCAACCACATACGCTACATTCAAGATAGGGTGAAAATCCCCTTCGATTTTGAAATAAAATAATTTGTTCTTTTTTATCAAGGGCTTCTTTAATTTCATTATATAGCTGAGGCGTTAATTCAGCCTTCATTTGCTTTTTATGCTTAGCATCTCTGGTACTGGCAACTATTATTTCCGGTAATTTGATATTTTGATATCTTTCATTTAACTCTACTAATCCGTATTTTTTAATTTTTGTATTGAAATAACTTTCGATGGAAGGAGTGGCGGTTCCCAGTAAAATTTTAGCCTGATGAATTTTTCCCAACATAATGGCTGTATCACGGGCATTATAGCGTGGAGCCGGATCATATTGTTTATATGAATTTTCGTGTTCTTCATCAATAATGATCAATCCTAGATTGATAAATGGCAAAAAAATAGAAGATCGGACACCTAATATAACACTTGCTTCTTTTTTATTTACTTTGTTATAGACTTCAACTCGTTCATTATCAGAAAATTTTGAATGATAAACACCAACTTTATCACCAAATACAGCTTGCAGTCTTGTAATGATTTGGCTTGTCAAGGCAATTTCAGGCAGCAGGTATAGAACTTGTTTTTCTTGATCAAGATATTGTTGTATTAAATGAATATAAATTTCGGTTTTTCCGCTGGATGTTACCCCGTGCAATAAAATGGTATCCTGATTATTAAATAAATTATTTACCTGTTTTAAAGCCTCAATTTGAATTGGATTAAGTTCTTTTAAATTGTTCAATTTTTGCACTGGAAATTGGATTCTATCAACTTTCCTTTTTATAAGTTGAAAAACTTCTTTTTTGACTAAACTATCTAAAGCAGCTGATGAAGAATTTGATTTTTCCAGGAGTTCCTTTTTTGATATCTCAAACCGCGAATTTGGATCATTGATATTACAGATCGATAAATAAGCAATTAATATTTTTTCTTGTTTAGGTGCTTTGTTTAATTTATTTAATATATCATTTAAAGCTTTTTCATTCTTATAATTTTCATTTAATAAGACATATGTTTCCAGTTTTGGAATATAAGCTGTTTTCAGCTTCTCTTCAATACATATTACTTCCTTTTGGAGTAAAGTTTTAATAACCCGAAGTGCTTTATTTTCACCTAACAAAGAAGATAATTGAAAAATACTGGCAATAGGATTATTTTCAAGAAAATTAATAATGATATATTCCTCTTCATTTAATTCAGCTGTTTGAGTAAAATCAGGGTTTAGACTAATTTTTGTCTCACTTTCCAGTTTTAAACCTGAAGGCAAGGCAGCTTTGAAAACTTCACCTAAAGTGCAGCAGTAATATGCTGAAATCCAGTTCCAAAGTTCAAATTGAAAAGCATTAACCACTTGATCATCATCAAGTACAGATAGAATATTTTTTATTTCATACTCTTCAGGTTTGTATTTATGAATTTCCTGGACAATACCGCTGTAGAATTTTTTCTTCCCAAATTGCACAATAACTCTTTTACCAACCTGAACACTTTTTTCTATTTCTAGAGGTATGCCGTAGGTATATAATTTTGGCAAGGGTAGGGGCAGGATAATATTTGCAAAAAATTGGTTTTCAGGCATTTATTAAATTTATCTTTACGGATTTGTTGCCTATAAAGTATTAAAATGATTTAAATAGATAAAATATCAACCATATCATAAAGCTGAGGTTTAATCTTCTTTTTATTTTTAATTGCTTTATTAAATGGAACGTGAACAATTTCGTTGTTCATAATGCCTACCATAACACTTTGCTGGTCATCCAGTAAAGCATCAACCGCTCCAACTCCAAGCCTGCTGGCGGTAACTCTATCAAAACAAGTTGGAGATCCACCTCGCTGTATATGCCCTAAAATTGAAATACGGATGCTATAGTCTTTGAAATCATCTTTAACTTTTTCAGCAATTTCATATGCACCACCATATTTATCACCTTCAGCAACAATTACTATATTACCTCCGGTATTTCTATTGCGTCCTTGTTCAATGTGTTTTTTTAAATCTTTTGGCTTTACATCAACTTCAGGTATTAATACAGCTTCAGCTCCGGTTGCAATAGCACTTCGTAATGCTATAAAGCCGGCATCTCGCCCCATTACTTCTATAAAAAACAATCGTTGATGAGCACTGGCAGTATCTCTGAGTTTATCAACAGCTTCCATTACGGTGTTAAGTGCCGTATCAAAACCAATGGTATAATCAGTTCCATATAAGTCGTTATCGATGGTACCTGGAATTCCAACAAACGGTATATTGTATTCTTCGGTAAAAATTCTTGCGCCTGTAAATGTACCGTCCCCTCCAATAGCAACAACAGCATCAATCTCATTTTTAATTAGTTGATCATAGGCTTTTTTTCTGCCTTCTTTTGTCATAAATTCCTTGCTTCTTGCTGATAGAAGTATAGTGCCTCCCCTTTGAATAATGCCACTAACATTATTTGATTCCAATTCTTTAAAATCACCTTCTATCATACCCTGATATCCCCGGTAAATACCAACAACTTTAAGTTCGTTAAAAATGGCTGATCTAACAACAGCACGTATAGCGGCATTCATTCCTGGAGCATCGCCACCGGAAGTAAATACACCAATTTTTTTAATTTTTGTCATGGATTAATTATTATATGATTCTATTTTAATTTTTATTTCCTCCATTAACCATTTTGGGGTTGATGTTGCACCACTTATTCCAACAGTACTTAGATTCTTAAACCAATCAAATTTTAAATCGTCGGAATTAGTTACAAAGTAAGCATTATCATTAAATTGTTTGCAAGCATCAAATAAAATTTTTCCATTTGAACTCTTTTTGCCACTTACAAAAATAATGACATCGTGTTGTTTGCAAAATTGAATTAATCCGGGTTTTCTTTTTACAACATGATTGCAAATTGTTTTATATGCTGTAAAGTATTCTTTAGGATCCTTGTCTTTCAACTGATAACGCTTTTCTATTTCATTTTGAATATGATTATACTCATCCAATTCTTTTGTAGTTTGCGAAAATAGTAGTAATGGTTTATCGTAGTTAATTTGATTAATACCATTTATATTTTTAATCAAGATAGCTTCGTTATTAGTTTGACCAAGTAAGCCAATCACTTCAGCATGACCTTCTTTACCAAATATGGCAATTTGGCCATTTTTCTGTTTCATTTCTAAATATCCTTTTTTAATTTTTTTTTGAATGCCTAAAACAACAGGACATGTAGCATCAATAATAGTAATATTGTTTTTTTCAGTCTGGTCGTAAGTTATTGGGGGTTCACCATGAGCCCTTAAAAGGACCTTTTTATTTTTAATTTTTAATAAGTCACTGTTATTTATTGTAATTAAACCTAATTTAGATAGTCTTTCAACTTCTTTCCCATTATGAACGATATCTCCCAGACAATACAACTCATTATTTTGTTGTAATTCATATTCAGCTGTATCAATTGCTTTTACAACTCCTCTGCAAAATCCAGCTCCCGGATCTATTTCAACTTTTAATTTCAATTAATTAAATTTAAAAAGCAAAAGTAAGCATTTTTCTTGATGAGAATATTAAGGAAATGATAAGTTCAGGTTTATATTTTTTTAGCTTATTATTTTTTATTGTATTTTATTTTAATATGTAAATTTGAATAGTTGGAAAGTTGGAATATTGTTTAGATGGAATAATAATGAATTATTAAATATCTAAATAAAAAGTTTATAATCGCATTTATTCTATCAATCAATTATTCAGCTTTCTTTAATAAGCTCTAAAAACCATATCATTTGTTCATCAGGTGTCATATAGCTATTATCCAGGACAATGGCATCGTCAGCTTTTTTCAAAGGACTTATCTCACGATTTTGATCAATATAATCGCGTTGTTCAATATTTTGTTTTATTTCTTCATAATTTACTGAAAGCCCTTTTTCAATTAACTCTTTATATCTTCTTTGTGCCCTTATTTCAACACTTGCAGTCATAAATATTTTTAAGTCGGCTTTTGGGAAAACAGTGGTTCCAATATCCCTTCCATCCATAATTATACCTATACTTTTTGAAAATGAACGCTGTAATTCAACTAACTTCATTCTAACAGCTCCAATTTTACTAATAACACTAACATGATTTGAAACTTCAATATCACGTATTTGCATTTCAATATTTTCGCTATTTAAATAGGTGTCATTATTATTTGTTGAATTATTTTTAATGAATTGGATATCAATATTTTTAAGAATGTCATTTACAATATTTAAATCAACTTCAGTTCCATGTATACATTTTTTTTGCAAACAGGCATATGTTACGGCCCTATACATTGCCCCTGAATCAACATATAAAAGGTTCAATTTTTTTGCTATTGCTTTAGCAAAAGTGCTTTTTCCGCATGATGAAAAACCGTCAACTGCGATAATTTTATTTTTATTTGACATGAAGCAATTTTAATTAATATTGTATTGTTTTAATCTGAATTTAATATTTTATCAGCGGCTAGAACCAGGAACATAAAATTTGTTGCACCACCACCCATAACATATTCAGTTTGCTGCCAAAAATAAGGCCATTCTTTTAATTCTACAAAATCTGGTCTTATAATAGCAGTTCCTGAAACAACTCCACCAGGAATATATGACCAATCGGCCCGATTAACTCCATAAGCAGTTAACACTGAATTTGTTCCTACTCCTGATGCAAATGATGCTGTATTTGAGCCGGGATGACATCCTAATATAAAAGAGAGTGCATTTAATATGGGTTGTACGGAAAATATTTCTGGCCAACCCTCATGAAGGAAGTATTGTGAAAGTCCTATTTTTTGAATATTCCAACCATCACCCCAAATATTTGGTCTATATATAACACCGTAAGGATTCTCTTGCTGTTTTTTATCCATGTCAATAGATGCCTGCCGAACAACCGAATCTAATTTAGCAATTAATTCTTTATT
>CAZBZX010000139.1:0-10310 GCA_964496465.1 uncultured Bacteroidales bacterium | reverse complement strand
ATGGCCTGGTAATAATCCCTCTGATAAAGTGTTTCTCCTTTTAAGTAAGAGTCAATTATTTGATGTAATACTTCGTTTGAATTCGCAAAAAGCACAAAATCTTCTATTACAATAAAATATGGCTTATCAATCGATTCAAATATTTTCCCAAACAGTAAATTAAAAAATCCGGAAACATTTAAATATCCAATTTCAAAATTCTTATAAAATTCTGTTTTATATTTAAAAGGAGAGTTTTCTTCTATATTCTTCATCATTACTTTAAGCTTGTCATCAGCTTGTTGAACATCATTTGAATGTATAGCCATCATCCATTCATCCTTAAAATAACCAGGAAATGGTTTTACCTTAAAAAGCATTATTTCATTTCCAATCCAAGAAAACAGATCTCTCTCTAAATTAATACTTAATATTGTCTCAATATTTTTAATTCGCCTGGTATATTCTTCCATTTGTCGTTCATTCTGAACATAGTATTCATTTTTTAAATTTTGATAAAAAGTATTAAACTCGTCAAAACTTATTGAAATGTATGCTGCGGTTGATGATGGTAGAATAGTATGTGCTTTAAATTGGCCAGGTAATGTATTTGAAATTGCCTTTAAATATGAATTAAGTGAATCCTCAATATTAGAAAATCCCGATAAGACTAAATTATTATCATTTATTGTAAAATCAAATGCCGAATAATACAACGGTGATATAAAACTTTCGAAGTTATATTCTGAGGACAATATTGTTTGAATAAAATAGGGAAATCTTTCATAATTTATATAAAATCTTAATAAACTATATGATTTAATTAAAGATTTCACTTCCTGTAATTTGATATTATATTTCCAATAATCATCATTCCCATTCAAACTACTTTTTAACAACCCGGAGGACATGGTAAAAAGTAATAAATTATTGGTTATTGAAAGATACATTTTAGTGGAAGTTTCTTTATCGATAAGTTCATAATATTCAAACTCATCAAAAAACTTTTTATTTACTGTATAATCGGTAAATTTTAATGATGCAGATAAAATGGAAAATTTTGATGTTTCTTTTAAATCAATGATAAATAAAAAGTCAAATTCATTTAAATTTTGCTGATGGATTGAAAAAGCAATATTTCTGTCTTTTAATAAATAATTTATTGTTTTATTATGTTGAAAAATACTATCAACATACTGAACATCTTCTTTTATATCTTGTAAATACACGCTATTGCTAAATTGATTCCAAAATTCTGTTTCTGAAATAGAAGACCATGTTTTAGATAGGTTATCCGTTTCAATAATAAATACTGCATTTTCCGGGACCCTGCTTAATGGCTCATCAAATGAAGATCTTGACAAATACAAATAAACAAGAAATGAAATAATTGAAATAACAATTACAAAAATTATCCATAATACTATTTTACCTATTCTTTTCATTTTTAAATTCAATATACATTAAAATTAGATTATTAATTTTGGTTAACTAAAAAGCTGTTTCAATTTTTATGTTTCCCCGCCTGCCATATAACTTGTTCGGCGGGCAGGTTAATGTTTTAGTGCGTTGGTGGCATAAAAATATAAAGAATAATAGCCACAAAAACACTAAATCACTAAGATATCAATAAAAAAAAATCAAAATATCTCTATTTAATAAATTAAAACAACTTCAAAAAAGTTTAAAAATTAAATAAATAATATTTAATTTCATTATGAAAAGAATTAAAAATTAAAACTTATTAATGGTAATGAATAATAAAATAACCAAAAGACCAACTACTCTGTTATATCCTTTACCAACTGTAATGGTTAGTTGCGGAAATAATTCAGATGAATATAATATAATAACCATTGCATGGACCGGCACAATATGTTCAACACCGCCAATGTGTTATATATCTGTTCGTCCGGAGCGGCATTCTCATCAAATTATCTCTAAGACAAAAGAATTTGTTATCAATTTAACATCAGAGAAATTAGTTAATGCCATGGATTTTTGTGGAGTAAATTCAGGGAAAGATGTAAATAAATTTAAGGAACTTCAATTAACTCCATTAAAAGGACAAATTGTTAATGCACCTTTAATTGCTGAATCGCCTGTTAATATAGAATGTAAAGTGTTAGAAATTAAGCCATTAGGTTCGCATGATATGTTTATTTCAGAAGTTGTAGCGATAAATACTGACGAAAGTTATAGCGGTTTTAATGAGTTAATTGTTTACAATAATGGGATTTACTTTAGCTTAAAAGAAAATATTGGATATTATGGATTTTCAAAGATGAAATAATTTGACTTATTTCAAATAATCATTAAAATATTGTGTAATCTTTTCCATTAAGTGTATCCTATCGTATCCCCTTACATTGTGCTCATGATTAGGATATACAAAATAATCAACCTGTTTACCTGCCTTAATACAGCTATTTAAAAAAGTAAGGCTGTTTTGCCAAACGACAACTGGGTCTTGTGCCCCTTGAATAATTAGTAACTTTCCATTTAAATTCTCTGCATAATTATTCAGATTTGTCAACTGGTAACCATCTAGATTTTCTTCTGGGGTATCCATATACCGTTCTGTATACATCACCTCATAATAATTCCAGCTAATTACTGGTCCTCCAGCTACACCAACTTTAAATACATTTGGATAATTAACCATTAAAGAAGTGCTCATAAAACCACCAAAACTCCATCCATATACTCCTATTTTGTTCGTATCAACATATGGTAATGATTTTAAAAATTTAACTCCTTCCATCTGATCTTTCATCTCCAATTGTCCTAATTTTCTGAATACTTCACTTTCAAAATCAAATCCTCTATTAGAAGATCCTCTATTATCCAACGAAAATAAAATATATCCTTCTTGTGCCATATAAAAATCCCAAAGAGAAGCACCTCCTAACCAGCTATTATCAATAAGTTGAAGATGAGGCCCTCCGTAAACATAAATGATTACCGGATATTTCTTTGAATTATCAATCTCTTTAGGTTTTATTAACCTATAATATAATTCAATGCTATCATTTATCTTTATTGAGGAAATCTCAACATCTGGTAAATTAAAATTTATAAATGGATCAGGTGATTCAAGAATATTTTTGGAATAAATTGATGAAGTTTTAATGATATTTATTTTATTCGTTGTATTTAAATTTGAAAACCGGTCAATAATATAGCTAAAATTTGAGTTCGAAATTGCCTCATGAATTCCAGGCTCAATCGATAATTTAGTTATGTTATTAGTTTCAATATTAACTTTATAAATATTTTGCTCAATTGGACTTTCTTTGGTTGCTCTAAAAAAAACGCATTCTTCATTTGCGCCCAACAACTCAACCACCTCCCATGTACCTTTAGTTAATTGCTTTATTAAATTCCCTTCAACATTGTATAGATAAATATGGTTATAGCCATCACTCCTGCTTTGCCAGAGAAATTTTTCATTACTGTTCTTTAAAAAACAAGCAGGGTTCATTGGCTCTATATATTTCTCATTTTGTTCTTTAAATAAGGTATTTAAAAATTCTCCATTTTTAATATCATATTTATTGTATTTCAATTGATTTTGTTCTCTATTAAGCACTGCTACATATAAATTATTTTCATCTGGTGACCAGCATATATTTGTTAAATAGTGATCCTTTGGTTTTCCAGTATTGAGATAAATTGTTTTTTTTGAAGTTAATGAGTAAATGCCAATAGTTACTTCATGGCTTGCTTTTCCAGCCATAGGATATTTAATATTTTTTAATTGAGCAATTTCTGAATTAAAAGTAACAAGTGGATAATCTGCAACCATAGATTCATCTTTTCGATAAAAAGCAATATAATTACCCTTTGGTGACCAAAATATTCCTTTTTCAATCCCAAATTCATGACGATGGACGGCTTGCCCAAAAACTATTTGTTCATAGCCTTCATCTGAAATTGCTATTTCCTTACTTTTTCTTGTTTTGTAATACAAATTATTGCTCAAAGTATAAGCAATATTTCCTGTTTGTTTACAAATTTCAATATTTTCTGCTTCATCGGGCAATTCAATAATATCAGTCAGTTTATTTTTATCGATATCAATAAAAAAATATTTATTATGCCTTTCAAGGCAACACTCAGTCTCATTTATCCATTTAAAATTTTTTATCCTGTTGAAAATAGTATTAGAATAGGGTTGAATTAATTTATTCAAATCATCAGTTGTAATTAAAATATTTTCCGTAAAAGTTTTTAAATCATAAATAAAAACTGTATCATTCTTAATATACGTAAATTGATCATTATTTCTCCAACAAATATTACTTAAATCCTGAGGTTTTAAAGAGAAATATATCTCCCAAACAGCATCTTTTATTGTGAGCTTTTGCGATTGAGGTAATAAATTTCCGGGTAATATTAAGCTAATGATAAGTATCAGAAATATGAACTTTTTTAGCATGTTAGAAATATTTTATTTTCAAATGAATATATAATTTGAATATAATTATATTTTTTATTTCTTTATCAATAAATATAATAATTCTTATGGAACTAGAACTAATTGATTGGACTTTGATCGTTTTATTTTTGCTTGTATCATTAGGGATAGGTTTGAAATTTAAGAATAAAGCAGGAAAGAATCTTACAGAATATTTTCTTGGTGGAAGAAATTTACCATGGTATATAGCCGGAGTTTCAATGGTTGCCACAACTTTTGCAGCCGACACTCCCCTGGCTGTTACAGAACTTGTAAATCAATATGGGATTTCAGGTAACTGGTTATGGTGGAATATGCTTATTGGGGGAACATTAACTACTTTCTTTTTTGCCAATTTATGGAGGAGATCAGGGGTATTAACCGAACTCGAATTTATTGAACTGAGATATAGTGGAAAAGCAGCCTCCTTTTTAAGGGGATTTAAAGCAGTATATTTAGGCATATTTATAAATACCTTAATTATCGGTTGGGTAAATCTTGCTTTTGTCTCTATATTAAAAGTTTTCTTCGATTTACCAGAAAATCAAATATTATTATACACGGCAATAGCCATGCTAATTGCTGCTATTTATTCTTCCATTTCTGGATTAAAAGGGGTAGCTGTTACTGATGTAATTCAGTTTATTATTGCAATGACCGGTTCAATTTTACTGGCTATTTTTGTAATTAAATCAGAAGATATCGGTGGTATTCAGGGGTTACAAAACAAATTACCAGCTGAAACTTTTCGTTTTTTCCCAACTTTAAATATTCATTCACCTAAATCAGTTGTATCAACTTTGTCAATTAGTCTGGGAACATTTATTGCCTATATCGGAATTCAATGGTGGGCAAGCTGGTATCCTGGAGCTGAGCCTGGTGGAGGTGGGTATATTGCTCAACGAATGATGAGTGCAAAAAATGAAAAACATGCTGTCTGGTCAACCTTATTTTTTCAAATTGCTCATTATGCTTTGAGACCATGGCCATGGATTCTTGTAGGGATGGCATGTGTTGTGTTGTATCCCGAATTAGGAGTAGATGATAAAAAACTAGGATATGTTATGGCAATAAAAGATTATATGCCAATCGGATTAAAAGGTCTTATGCTTGTCGCTCTATTAGCTGCCTATATGAGCACTATTTCAACTCAGTTAAATTGGGGTACTAGTTATGTAATAAATGATTTATACAGAAGGTTTATCAAAAAAGAAAAAATTGATAACACCGAAAAAGATTCAAAACACTACGTTTTGGTAAGCAGAATTACTACACTGATAATTATGTTTTTGGGTTTATATATTACTACTCTAATAAAATCAATATCAGGAGTTTGGGTATTTCTTATTGAATGTGGTGCAGGCCTAGGATTAGTGCTTATCCTTAGGTGGTTTTGGTGGAGAATAAATGCCTGGAGCGAAATTACAGCAACAATTATTCCTTATATTGCTTATGCAATATCAAAATATTTGTTAAATCTTGAGTTCCCTGATAGTTTTTTTATTACAGTATCCATAGCCACAGTTGCTTGGGTGATTATTACCTTTATCACTCCTTCTAATGACATTGGATCATTAGAAAAATTTTGTGATAAAGTAAAACCATATGGAAACTGGAAAATAATAAAAAACTATGTTCCAAAATCAAACAATTATATGAATTACCTGTTTATTTCATGGATTTCATCAATAGCAATGATTTATTCAATTCTTTTTGCAACAGGTAAATTACTATTCAGAGATTGGCAACCTGGATTTATTTGGCTATCAATTTCAATAATAAGCCTTAAAAAAATCAATGAACAAGCAAGCAACATTATAACATATAACACGTATATTCTCATTTTCGTAGATATCAATAACTTTGATATCTCAAGTTTTTTTTCTTAATTGCATTAAATAAAAAATACATTAAAATAAATGTGGTTTTCTCCAAGGATTAAAATAATAATACCTTTCATAATAATAGTTGTTATTTCTCTTGCTGGTTGTAATCAAAAAAACAGATCATCTGAAGGAGGTAAAAAAGAAAATATTGAAATTGAAGAAAATTCAGATTCAGTTAATTCAATCGTTTTAAAATTTGACAATTCATTATTTAGTGTTCCTTCACCACATGAAGCATCAATTTTTATAAAAAAAAATGGGGTGAAATTTGATAACCAATTACTTAATAGTGTTGAAAATCTTTCAAATTACTCCACAAGTTATAAAAAAGCATTAAATTTAGGTATATATGGTTCTAACCTAGGTTATTTAAATGTATATGAACAAATACCTGAATCTTTCAAGTACTTTGCAGCCATTAAAAAATTATCTGAAGAATTGGGATTGAATGAATCTTTTGATGAAGATATTGTTCAACGAATTGAAAATAATTTAGGGAATACAGATTCATTACTCTTTTTTATTTCGAAAATATATCAGGATGCGAATTCCTATCTTAATAAAAGTCAACGTAATGATATTGGGGCACTTGTTATTACTGGCGGATTTATTGAAAGTTTATATGTTTTAACTAAGTGTGCTTTAATTTCTGGAAGTTACGAAATTAGAAATAGAATCGGGGATCAAAAACATCCATTAGATAATTTGATTGATTTATTATCCCCTTTTTATTTTCAGTCAGATGAATATTCGCAATTAATTGATAAACTAGTTGATTTAGCATATGAATTTGATGGAATAATATACACTTATATATACGAAGAACCTGTTATTGACTCAGTAAATAAATTAACTATTATAAATAGTGAATCAAGAATTGTAATTTCGGATTACCACTTAAACATAATCTCAGAAAAAATTGATAAAATCAGAACATCAATAATTAATTAAATAAATGGTAAGAAAGTCATTATTAATATTAAATGTATTATTTATAGGATTAATATATTCAAATGCTCAATCGTATAATTTTTCAAAAGAATGCGAAGAATACCTTAAGCTGCCATATATTTCTGACGGTCATGATTATTCTATTGAATTAAAAAAAGGTGATAAGGGTGAGTTTAAAAATACATTTTACGGTGGAAGTACATATAGAATAATTGCTTGCAGCAATTTACCTCAAGGAAAAGTAATTTATAAAATTTACGATACTGATAAAAATCTTCTTTATAACAATCAGGAATTTAATTACTCAAATTACTGGGATTTTAACTTTAAATCAACTATAGATTGTATTATTGAGGTTCAATTCGACTCAGAAATAGCAAAAAAGGCACAAATTCAACTACTTATTGGATTTAGTGATCAATAAACTTGTTCTCACCTAATTATTTTAACCGAAAAATATTATTTTTATAACAAGATATTATTCATCTTATTATAAAATTATAATATGAGCGAACCAATTCTAAAAGCTTTAATGCAGTTATTTGCTATAATTGCCCACCCTGAAAGCAATACCAGGGACAAGCGAACAATTGTTGAAGAATTTCTCAATAGACAGGTAAACCAAGAGTTAGCAATTGAATACTTGAAAATTTTTGATGATTTTATTCAACTTCATCAAGAAAAGCAAAAAGAAAAATCGAAAATTAAAAAACGTACATCATCCAGTTCTGTTAGAGTATTAAAAATTTGTACTGAAATAAATGAAGAACTTACTCAGCAGCAAAAGATAGTTGTATTAATACGTTTACTCGAGTTTATTAAAACAAGCAAAATTATTGATGCACAAGAAATCGAATTTGTTAATACGGTTGCCGAAACGTTTAATTTCCCTGATGAAGAATATCAAATTATTAAATCATTTGTACTTGATTCATTCGAAAATATATTGCCTTCAAAAAATATTTTAATTATTAATAATAAAAATCAGATTTCACTTCCTGAATTCAAGCATATTGAGGTTTCAGCTCTTAAGGGTGATATAAGAATTTTAAAAGTCAACACGGCCAATACTTATTTAATAAGATATTATGGAGAAAACGAGCTCTATTCAAATAGTCAGGTATTGGATGAGGATAGAGTGCATGTTTTAAGAGCTGGATCATCAATAAGAAACGCAAGAATAAAGCCTATTTATTACAGTGAAATTATAAGTTGTTTTTATATTGATAAGATTGAGTCAAAAATATTATTTCAGGCTAAAAATCTTGAATACAAGTTTAAAGGTGGCAATATTGGGTTGCATAAAATGACTTTTGAAGAAGAATCAGGCCGACTTGTCGGAATAATGGGGGCAAGCGGAGCTGGAAAATCAACATTGCTAAATACTTTAAACGGTACTTATGAGCCATCATCAGGTGAGGTTTTGATAAACGGGATTAATATTCATTCTGAAAGCAATAAAATTGAAGGTGTAATTGGCCACGTATCTCAAGATGACCTTTTAATTGAAGATTTAACAGTATTTCAAAATCTATATTATAATGCCAAGTTATGTTTTGATAACCTTTCAGAAGAAGAAATTATTGAGTTGGTTAATAAAGTCTTAGTTAATCTTGGCCTTTTCGAAAGAAAAGATATTCAAGTTGGAAGTCCGTTAAATAAAAAAATAAGTGGAGGACAGCGTAAACGGCTTAATATTGCATTAGAACTGATCAGGGAACCATCAGTTTTATTCCTTGATGAACCAACTTCAGGACTTTCATCTCGTGACTCTGAAAATATTATGGACCTTTTAAAAGAACTTGCACTAAAAGGGAAATTAGTAATTGTTGTTATTCATCAACCATCATCTGAAATTTTTAAGATGTTTGACAGACTTATCATTTTAGATACCGGTGGTTACTTAATATATAATGGAGACCCTATTGATTCAGTAATTTATTTTAAATCCAGAATTAATTTAGCCAATTGGAGTGAAGCTGAGTGCCATTCTTGTGGGAATGTGAATCCCGAGCAAATTTTCAATATTATTGAGGCAAAGGTTTTGGATGAATATGGAAATGAAACATTATCAAGAAGAACCTCACCCATTGAATGGAGTAAGCATTATAAAGAATATATTAAAAGCAAATCTGAAAAATTTAAACTTATAAATGAAGTTCCAAAAATTTCATTTAAAATTCCTAATAAATTAAAACAGTTTATTGTATTTGTAAAAAGAGATGTATTGTCTAAACTTTCCAACACACAATATTTAATTATAAATTTATTAGAAGCTCCGCTATTAGCTTTTATTTTAGCATTTATAATAAAATATTATAATGTTAATGTAACAAACACTTTTGGATATACGCTATTTGATAATAGTAATTTACCTGTATACTTATTTATGTCGGTAATTATTGCCCTTTTTATGGGATTAACTGTAAGTGCTGAAGAAATAATAAGTGATAGAAAAATTTTAAAAAGAGAATCGTTTTTAAATTTAAGCCGTTCAAGTTATTTGTTTTCAAAAATAACTGTTCAATTTACAATTTCTGCAATTCAAGCATTCACTTATGTAATGATTGGCAATTCAATTATGGAAATAAGAGGTATGTATTTTGAATACTGGATCGTTTTATTTTCTTCATGGTGCTTCGCAAATATGCTTGGATTAGTAATCTCTGACTCATTTAAAACCGTAATTACTATATATATTTTAATTCCTTTTTTAATTATTCCACAACTTATATTAAGTGGAATAATTGTGAAATTCGAAAAACTTAATCCAAAAATATCATCTCCCAGCGAAATACCTATTTATGGTGAAATTATTACTGCTAGATGGGCATATGAAGCTCTATCGGTATACCAATTTATGGAAAACGACTATGAAAAGCAATTTTACATTTTTGATAAAGCTATGAGTGAAGCGGATTATAAAAAAAATTACTGGATTAAAAAACTTAACAATAAAGTTGATTTTATTGAAAGGCATTTAAATAATCCTGAAAAAGCAAATGTAGTTAAAAATGACTTATTAATTATTAAAA
>CAZBZX010000138.1:0-10332 GCA_964496465.1 uncultured Bacteroidales bacterium | reverse complement strand
AGTTTAAGATATTGTCAGGAAACTACCGCCGTTCCGGCGGTTTAGTTCAACTTATCAATATAAGTCATTAAATATTTATATTGTTTAGATCAAGATGAATTAAATTCTTTTCTTTATTGCATTATATAGATAATTTGTGAAATAATATATCGACTTAAAAAAACCTAATTTTTCAATTTTATAATATAGACGCCAAATTTGAATAGTAGCTTTCACTTTGTTTGCGGAAATTGAATTTTTATGAACTCTATAACGACAGAGTATTTCGTCAATTCCATGAATTTTATGTCCATGTTTAAGTAAGTTTATCAATAATTGTCCATCTTGACGTGTACGAATATTCATCATTCTAAAATTTCCAACCAACTCCTTATTTATCATAACGGTCGAAAATCCGACTCGGGTATCTTTAAGATAATTATGCAAATCGAGTTCAGCCATTGCATGTATAACTTTATTCAATCGATTACTATTTTCATCAATAAGTTCATAAGATGTACAACAAATAGGGAAATTCCCATTAATCATAAAATCAATCTGCTTTTCTAATTTTGAAGAAAGCCAAATATCATCGCTGTCGAGAAATGCAATTAATTTCCCACTTGCAAGTTGAAGTCCTCTGTTTCTAGCTATGGCTGCTCCACAATTATCTGATAATCGTTCATAGATAATCCTTTTATCTTTTTTTTTATATTCGTTAATTTTTTTTCCCGAATTATCAGGTGAGGAATCATCAATTAAGATTAATTCCCAATTAGTATAGCTCTGATCAATTACTGATTTAATTGAGTCCTCGATAAATAATTCTGATTTATAAACTGGAGTAATAATAGATATTAATTCCATTCAGATTTCTTGTTTAGATTAATAACAGCGAGACTTCTTTTTCCTGTAAATGTTGTATCTATACACAATTTATCTCCACTTCTATTCCACCTGGGATGCAGATCACACCTATATTCCTCACGAAATCGCATTGGTGAAAAAAAGGTACCAATAACGTGTTTTTTATTATCAGTTAAACTATAAATGCTTAATTCTGACAGTCTGCTCCTATTAGGATATGTATCTGTCAGGAATGCATTATTAAATGCATGATATTGAGGGTGTCCATCACTTGTGTAATCATGACTTCCAATTTTTTGATAATTATTATTTAAATCTTCGAAAAGATAGTAGCCTTCTATCTCATTTTTATCAGTACAATACGCTAACACTTTGTTTGATCCAACCCATGTGAGATGAGAAACCATTTTACCTGTCGGAAATACAAAAATATCATCACCAAAAATATTACAAGATAATAACCTTGAGTTTAGTCTTTTCCCTTTTGTATATGATCGCAATAGAAAAAATAGACGATTATTATTAGGAGAAAATTGAAAATGAGTTACAAATACATAACCATTTCCGAATTTTACATCATACAGTTTTTCATTAATTTCAAAAATTGATTTGAAGCATATTACTCTATCTTCTTTAATATCAAAGATTGAATATCCCAATTCTTCAGGGATATTTTTATCCAAATTAGAAACACTCTTGGATTCATTTGAATAACCATAACCTTTCATTCCTATGTTAAGTCTTTCAAAATCATAACTAACTATAAATCTACCATTTGGACTTACTGCTCCTATGGCAAAAGGTAATGTTTTTTCGGTGAGACCATATATATCAACTATTTTGGCAACATTTCTATCACTTTTTTTACACCAAGAATTAAAAATTATTTTATCTTCTTTACCTATCCACTGGAGCATTGCTCCTTGCTGCCAATTCCATGAGGTAGTATTTCCTACTTTATGAAATCTTGTTAATTTATCATCATTAAAATAACCAATCTCGACTTTATCATTCTTCTTTGGTAAACCTACAACATTGTTTATTATTTTATGCGCAAGTATTTTATTATCAGATATATTCCAAGGTGATTTATCATGAAATCCAAAAAAATATCCATCGGAAACAACAATTTCAAATTTTATATTTAATCTTTTTGATCTAACAATAATAAAAATAGATTGGTAAATTCTTTTAATAAAAGTTTTTAGAGTAACATTATTTTTAACTGCATTATAAATTATCCTTTCGATTCTATTCATTTTCGTATAATATTTTGTATTCGCCTACAATCTTACTCCAGTCAAATTTTTTTGAAAATTCCAGTAATTCTTTATATTGTTCAATCTTTGCATTGATTCTTCTTATTCCTTCAGCAATACTCTCTTTATCACTTGGAATAACTCCTTCACCAATCATATGCGTTCCTATATATCCCTCAATTCCTTCTCCATGTGAATAAAGAATGGGAAGACATTGGGTCATTGCTTCAATATATGTAATACCAAATAATTCATTCTTTGAGGGCATTACAAAAATATCAGATAATCTTAGGAAATTTAAAATGATCTGTTTATCAAGGATTTTACCTCTATAATCAATCCAATCATATCTTCTAATTTTTTTTAAAAACTTTGAATAATATTTTTTTTCATCTTTATTTTCTCCGCCAATAATAGTTAATTTATAATGTAATTTATCTCTATTTAATAGATCAACAGCATCAATTAATTTTAAAACATTTTTTCTCTTAATAATCTGACCAACATAAATTAATTGAGAAATTTGTCCAGTCTTTTTAATTTTACTATTATTTATATTTGCAAACCAGTATCTATCAATACCATTAGGAATAATCTTTAACTTTGTTTCGATTTTTTTCAAAAAGTTCATAGGAAGTAATTTACAGAAATCTTCTTTGTATATTTCAGATATAAAGATAATTTCTTTAGCATGTTTTAGAATTTTTCTTGCAAAAGGTCTTCTATGAACCATAAACTTATATTGCAGCCTTATATCGGTTGTCCGAATAGCAACTATATAGTCAAGATTATACTTCATCTTTAAGTATAAAGCTATTGCCCCATCCGTAAAAAGATTATGTGCATGAATAATATCAATATTTTTAATTAAATTTTTACCAATCAAATCTTCGGTAAGTTTTTTTATTTTACTAAAATAAAATAGTTTATGCTTAGGTTTAATTATTTTTGAGAAGTATAAACTACATCCTTTTATATATTCTTTGTTATCTTCAGATCTATTTTGTTTTATTGGGATATATACAACTTGACTATACATAGAACTCAATTCGGAGAAGAGTACTGAATATAATTTGTTGTCTATATAGTACGCATTAAGATGAAGTATATTTTTTACGGATTGCATATCAAAAAGTAAAAGAATTATTATAAACCAGTTTCAATAATTCATATTAATTAATTTTTCGAGCACTGTTACTTGATAAAAAGGGGAAATTTGATTGAATTAAATATAATGCTGAAAATATATAAAATATTCTTAAATCTTCTAAACCAAGAGATTTAAACATATTAAGAAATAAGAATATCATTGGGAAAATATTAATTCCTGTCTTGCTAAGATTTATCTTATAAAAGATAATGATCAAAAATATAGAAAAAATGATTATTCCAACAAAACCTAATTCACACCATATTTCAAGAATAAAATTATGCGGATAAAGTTTTATATCTTGATTACTAAATAGTAATCCAAAACTACCTATGCCAGTTCCAAAAAAAAAGTTTTCCAAACTAGAAAATATTACTTCAAATGCTCTACGCATCAATTCAAATCTTGTATTAATTGAATGTCCATAATCACCTTCAGCTCGTAAATATCCTTGGATTATAATCTGAAATCTATCTATTGTAAAATCAATTAAGGTATCAATTTGTCTTCTAAATAGTAATACTGTTAAGCCCACAGTAATAACAACAGCTGTTAAAACCCTAATGTTTATTCTAAAATATAATTTAAATTTTCTGGATAGCAGAATATAGCATAGAAATGTTATTAATAAAAATAATATAGCTCCTCTGGATCCAATTAGTATAACGAATAATCCCAAAAAAAACAATCCAATGCTGTGTATTTTTCTGTTATTCGATATATCATAAGTACTTGTTATAAAAATCATAAGTAGAACTCCGCAAATAATGGAAAAATTTATTGTTGATCTAATCACAAATGATCTCAAAAATTCATTCGCTCGTGGATAATTTCCAATTAAATATCTGAATCTGACTGGAAAATAAATTAATGCGAATAAAAAAATTAATACAAAAACTATTCGCAAGAAGCGTTGAATATTAAAATCACTTTTAAGTAATAAAAATATAAATACAATGTTGGTTAAGAATTTAAATACTTTAGTGTATGAATACTGTTTAGAAGGAGTGTAGATTAGTGTGAAAGAAATCCATAAATAGAAAAATAGCCAAAATACAATAGCATAAACTACGTTGAGACTTGAGTTAAAAATAAAATTATTCTTATATAAATTATAAAAAAAAGAAATTATCAATAAAAGAAAAATAAAAAGAGTGAAGTCAATTGGAAAAAATATTCCATAGTATAATAAAGCGGATTTAAACAACCCGGATAATAGGTATATTGCTGCTAAACCTTCGAAAGAAATAAGTATTTTAATATATTTAAACATTTTAGCTCATTGAATAATTATTTCTAATTTAGAAGTAAGTGTAATAATTATATGGATGAAATTACTAGTTTAAAAAATTAAAGAGTATCATTAGAACTATATTTCTCAATCATACTTTTAAGTTTTAAAATATTTGCTTTCCCATATTTTATGTCAGGTTCTAAATAGTTGCCTTCGCCCCATTCATTCCAAGATTTTAATAAAACAATCTTATTTGTTTTATTTATACAACGTTTAAAGATAGCTTCTATGTGCCTGCCGAATAATTCTGGATTGGAATTATGAAAAACTCGTCCCATTTTACCACTCCTTGGAGTGTGATCCCAATTTGGAATAATTGTTGGTAAAATCCAATCTTCTTCAAATAGTTGATGATCCATCATTTTAATAGCAAATTTATACTCTACAACATTTGGAGTTCTGAACAGTACATTTTTAATAAACCTTTTCACCTTTCCCTGAAAGCTACTGAAATTACCAAATGGTAGCCAATGTAAAGAAAGATTAACACTGTCAAAACCATCTTCTATATATTTATGAAGGTTAGCCCGAGGATTAAAATGATTAATATGTGCAATAAAATAAATTCCAATTAACCCATTTTTAACAGCCAGATTATTCCACCTATTGATAAAATATTTTGTGTCTGGAAGTGAATTTGGTTCATATATCAGGAAAAGAGGTTTATTATTAACTTTGTAATATCTATCATCTTGGAAAGCTTTAAGATTATGATAAAAGTGATTATCAACATCATCTTTCCCAGGGTAAGTCTGCTCCAGTAACTTCTCTTTTGAAATCCAAGAACTGTTTGAATTCCAACTTTTTTTATACCAATTGTGATTAGCCCAACCTAAGCAAAAAGGAAAGTCCGGCTTTTTTGTCCTAAGGACTTCGTTAATTGGCATCTCTAAAACCCGCTTTCCTCCACCTAACCAATAATGCCAGTAACAAAATGCTTTAATACCGGCTTCTTTTGCCAATTCGGCTTGGTACGCTCTCACTTCTGGTAATCTTAAATCATAGTAACCCAAATCAGCAGGAACTTTGGGCTGATCATGATTTCTGAATAGAGGCTTTGCTTTCCCTACATTCGTCCATTCAGTATATCCTTTCCCCCACCATTTATCATTCTCTGGTGTCGGATAAAACTGAGGTAAATAAAAGGCGATAACGTCCATGCTACTTTAACTTAAAATTTTTAAGAATCTTTTTTGGCCTAAGATGTACAATATTCAAAAATTCAAAAAGCACAAGATTAAGAAAAACAGGAAAAATAACTAAAGGTATTTTAATAGATAATGAGATATTTCGGGAAAAATAAATAAAAGGAAACCAAATAATTGAGCAAATAATTAAATTTTTAAGATAGAAGGATATTGGAAAGATATCTTTCCAGTTTTTATATACATTTTTCTTAACAAAAAACAGAAAATAAAATGGAGAAAAGAAAAATACTGCCGTTGAAGCCCACACTGCTCCCTTGTAACCAATAAAGGGAATAAGAATTGCTGATAAGACGCCTGTTAGAATAACATATAATAAAGACCAAATAAGAGTTATCTTTGGTTGTCCAACTGTAGAAAATACCACACCAAACGATGTAACAGTTATTAAATATTTTAAAAGGCTAATTTGAAATATAGGCACACTCTCAATAAATTTTATTCCATATACTAATAAAATTATTTCTTTTGAAAAATAATAAACAAAGAAAAAGATAAAAATATAGAATGTAGTAGTATCTTTTATTTGCTTTCTCCAGGTATCTGCAAATTTACTGAGCTGACCGCTATGAAAATATTCAGAGAGTTTTGGAATTGTTACAGACATAACACTGGTAATAAGGATTCCAATAAAAGGAATCTGAAATTTGCCTGATGAAAATATTGCATAATCTTCACTATTAAAAAAGAAGGATACAATATACTTATCCAGATTAATTGAAAGATAAAATACAATATTAGTAGAAAGTAAAGCAATTGCATAGTTCCGATAATAAGAACTACTTACAACATTAGCTTTAGCATTTTTAAGCTCGTCTTTCTTAAGAAATTTGTTAAAAATTAATCCGCCAACAATAAGCATAAGTAAAGAAGTACTCGTAAAATAAAGCACAGGAAGGTAATACAATACAATAAAAACAACAACAGATAATGAGTTAAGCAATATACGTAGAAGAGATATTTTTATGGCTGAAACTTCTTCACCAAAAGCTATGTGCCCATTAGTTACACTATTAAAAAACACTGTACCTAAAGAATATAAAGTAAAAGGAATAATTAAAAGAATGGTATAATGCCCCAATTCCGAATGATAAGTGGAAAGTGCCATTACGACGGAGAAAACAAGAGCCAATATAAGATTGATAAATAATCCCTTTTTTAACCATTTAATAAAATCCAGGTTCTGATTAATCTTGATCCTAGGTATAATATGAATAAATAATTCTGGAATTGCATAAGAAGAAATAAGCGAAATAAAAATACAATAAAGCAATAACTCCCTGTAAATTCCAATTTGATCAAGGTTCAAAAGACGTGCAATAACCATTGAAATGGCCAACTGAACAATTGCCTCTGAAGATTTTCCTATTGTTAAAATGATACTTTTACGCCACAAATCAATTATTTTGTAAGATTTTCAAATTTTTTATAATTCTTCATCAATGCATGTTTCTCATAATTCCACCATCCTGACTCTATAATTTTTTTTATTACTTCCGGCGTATATCGCATTCTAATTAATCTGGCTGGATTACCTGCAACTATTTCAAAATCATTGACATTTTTCGTAACAACGCTTCCAGCACCAATAACAGATCCATTCCCAATATATGTAACACCGGGAAGTATGATGGCCCCATAACCTATCCATACATCATTTCCTATAATTAGGTTCATTCTATGCAGTTTGTCTTCTGTAACATAACCCGCAACCGGATTATAAAACAGAGGATGCAACGTAAAATAGTCCAGTGGATGATTTGCATTGAATTTCCTGACATTTGATGCAAAAGAACAATATCGGCCTATAATTGTTCCACTCGGAAATGAACCTATATCAAAACAGGAACCATAACTTCCCTCTCCGATATTTAGATTATGATATTTTAAAAATAATTTTCGAAGCCATAACGAAAACATTTGTCCTCCGTCTAGTTTCGTTATTGCCCTTCGAATAATATTACGCCATAATGGTCTGTTTATCCTATATAGAAAAAACAATAAATGAAATAATAGTTTTCTCATAATATCACCCTAAAAAAATAAATTTTCCATATTCGGAATAGAATACCAAATACTGCTCTAAATTTCTGTTCAAGAGTTGATTGTCTAGAAGCTTTTAAGATAAAGTTCTTAGTTATTCTGGGTATTTTATGAAAACTAATTAACACTCCTAACAATCGATAGAGCAAGATAATTCTCCTTTTATATTGACCAGGCTGGATTTTAATTAGCTCATCGAGCACATCTATAGAAGAAATACGTTCTAGAATCCCGCTTTTATATATTTGAGATATTAACTCTTCTCCTTTTTTAGTTCTTGTGAAAACCAGACTTTGTCCGATATCATCTATAAATGAAGGAAATCCCTTTTCATCAAATGATTTCCAAGCATCACCACATGAAATATCAGAAAATTCACCAATGCCATCAGGACATATTTTGCATCGAAATTGAAGTTCTTTACCCAACACCTTGCCCCATGCATACTTATAAGATAGGGTTGCCATACTTCCATCTTTAGTAATTACTTTGAACTTTCCCGGCCAACCATCCTTTCGGTAATAAATTTCCTTAACCTCCTCCTTTGGAATGTGAAGTCGTTTCAGAAGTTTATTTGTCGCATGTATACTTGGAATTCCTGCACATAGAAAGGAAATAAAGTATTTAATACGTTCCCCCACTAAGCTTTCATGCAAACCATATTGTTTTAATGCTGCTATATCACAAGGTTTACCAACAAAAGCGTATGTCTTATCTGAATTTAGTAACTCTTTAATTCTTATTAATGGTGCCGAAGGTCCATATCGTGAATTAGCATTATTAATTATTTCTTCTTTTGTAGAACTCAGTTTAATTTCATTTAACAAAGGATTTTCTGCATCTTCACCTATGTGAATAACAATATCAACTAACTTACGATCCAATAAAAAAAGCAATATTGATGAAATTACACCTCCAGACGATGATTCATTTCTAATATCGGTCAATTGAGAGGTTGCAACAGAGCATGAATGAATATTACCCCAAATATAATTATAATTTTCCTTTTTAATCAAATCACCATTTATATTAAAACCAGGACAACTCGATCTAATTTTCAAATACAATTCATTGGTAATCCCCTTTTTTGATTCCGGCCGTAAATAACCTAATTCGTTAATCTTCATCTTAATTTTATCAGATCCAGCAATTCCCTCACATAAACCACATCCTGAGCATAAATGCTCTGGAATTCTAAATAATTTCATCGACCAAGTCATTTGAAAATAGTCTAAGGTGATTTCTGATTTCTTTTAAATTATAAGAGATGACATGTGCTATTTCATCTTTAGATTCATAAAGTTGAAGAACTCTTTCAACCGGACTAATTGAATTTGCGTCTCGCAGATTAAGAACAAGACTATTTAAACCTATAGTTGAAAACAAACCTTCAAATTTCCTACTGTACGAAAGTGCAACTGTTGGTATATTAGATGATATAGCACTAATACATGCATGCATTCTTGCCCCTATGAAGAAACTCATCCTAGAAATAATCCATTTAATTTCCTGGGATGATAATTCTTCTTGAATAAGGTAAATTAATCTTTTGTTATGTTCTTGTCCGAATTCCTTTAAAAGTTCCACACTGGCAGATAAATCATCTTCGATAAAGTTTTCATTCAACGAATAAGAATGAGGAATTAATAATATTTTTTTGCCCTTAGAAAGAAATGTCTTAACTAAATCAATGCATAAATCCTGATAAGAAACTGAGAGTCCAAACTGATTATTACGAGTATATCCACTAATCCAAAGAAGCCCGGAAATATTGACACCAATAATATCATCTGTTTTGTAGTCTGTTAAAAAATCAGGCAAGCTTGTAGGTTGAATAGGTTTTAGATAGAATGCCATATCTGGTATAGTCGATCTAAATTTGTTGGGTGCAACGGAGTGCGCATAGAATGCAGATATAATATCCCTGGCATAAATTACGGAAGATCTTTTTAAAATCATCCGACCAAAAAACTTAGAAAATCGATGATTAAATGGTCCGATGGTTTGAGGAGCCAGAATTAATTTTTTAACGAAAAAAATTGCCGCCAGTTTAATTATAATTTGGCTTCGCATTCTTCTCTTTCCATATATGTCAGAAAATCCATCACCATAACCTAAATCGATAACAGTATTATACTTTTTAATCTCTTTGATGAACTGCCAAATGGATCTGGGAGAAGAAAGTTTCGGAAATTTACGATATTCAATATTATTAATATCCTTATTATAATCACCTCTTAATATTCCATAGACCAATATTTTACTGCCAAATCCAGCATCTCTTAATAAATTAATTAAACTAACTGAAAGTGCTTCACAGCCTCTATTTTTGGCATTTATTCCACCATAAAACATAAGAACAGGTTTATTTTTCATCAGAATTTATCTCTAAAGTCAATATCAGAAAATTTATTTGTTAATTGAAAATTAAATAGCTAATTTATAATTAGATAGTCTTTAAATTATTCTAATTCATGATTAAGGATGAAATTTTTCATACCACTCCACAAATCTCCTCACCCCCTCTTTGACCGG
>CAZBZX010000137.1:0-10426 GCA_964496465.1 uncultured Bacteroidales bacterium | reverse complement strand
TAAAATACAAAAGTGAGGAAATACTCAGAAATGAAAATATTGAAAGTGCTACATTTGCATAAAATTTAAAATTATTTCAATTAATATTTCAGGTTGCTCTGAATGTATCCAATGACCTGCTGATTTAATTTCTGCTAGTTTATAAAAATTAAATGTGCGTTTAATATAAAGGATATCTTCTTTATCAATATAGTCTGATTTTTCTCCTTTTATAAATAATGTGGGAGTTTTTATTTCTATCTTTTCATCAGGATTAAACCCATCAAATACTTCATTTACATGCGATTTTATACTATTTATATTTAACTTCCATGAAAACGATTTATCCGAATTTCTTTTTAAATTTTTTAATAGAAATTGCCTTATTTTTTTTGATTTAATTGATACCTGTAACATTTCATCTGCTTCACTTCTTGATTTTAATCCTGAAAGATCTATTGTGGACAAGCAATTTAAAATAGCTAAATGAAAATCAAGGTTTTGTTTGTGTTTAAATGTTGAATTGTATGATAACGGTGATATATCAATAACTATAATTTTATCAATTTTGTGCGGATGATTTTTCGCAAAAAATAAAGCTGTTTTACCTCCCATTGAATGGCCAATTATTGATGCTTTTTCAATTTTATTATCAATGTAAAATTGAAATAGGTCTTTACTCATTACTTCGTAATTAAGTTCCTCGGAATGAGGAGATTCCCCATGATTTCGTTGATCAATTAAATAAACAGTAAATTTTATTGCCAATAATTTGCCAATTGATAACCAGTTATCTTTTGAACCATATAATCCATGTAGAATAATTAATGGATATCCGGTACCAATTTTGTTAAAACTAAGATTCATTTATTTTAACTGATTCAAATACATTTGAATGGTATTTTCAAGTCCAAGATAAATAGCTTCAGAAATTAATGCATGTCCTATCGAAACTTCTAATAAACCAGGAATATTTTTGTAAAAATAATTTAAGTTCTCAAGATTTAAATCATGACCTGCATTTAATCCAATACCAATTTTTTGAGCTAATTTGGCAGCTTCTCTAAATGGTTGAATAGTTTTTTCTTTATTAATATTAAATTCTGCAGCATAAGGTTCTGTATATAATTCAATCCTATCAGCTTCAATTTCAGGAATTAATTCAATATTTTTTAAATCTGTTTCAACAAATATAGAAACCCGGATTCCGTTGTTTTTAAATTCAGATGATATTTCTTTTAAAAAAGACTTGTTTTTTTTAATATCCCAACCAGCGTTTGACGTAATTGCATTATGCGCATCAGGAACTAAGGTAACTTGATCAGGTTTAATATTTAATACTAAATCAATAAATTTTTCGGTAGGAAAACCTTCAATATTAAACTCAGTTTTAACTATTTTTTTCAGGTCAAATACATCCTGGTATTTAATATGTCGCTCATCTGGCCTTGGATGCACCGTAATTCCATCAGCTCCGAATTTTTGGCAATTAATAGCTGCTTCAACTACATTTGGAATATTCCCGCCTCTTGAATTTCTTAGTGTTGCTATTTTATTTATATTTACACTTAATCTTGTCATCTATTCTAAAAAATGAGATATTGGTTCGAAATTTGTTATTATAGTATGCAAAGGTAAAATTATTTTATTTGATTATGAGGGCAAAGCATATAATATCAGATATTGTTCCTTCACTTAAAACATCAGATACGGGTGTAAGGGCTCTAAATTGGATGGAAGTTTTTCGGGTTTCTCATTTACCAATTGTTAATAACAAAGAGTTTTTAGGATTAATTTCTGACACTGATATTTATGATTTAAATAAGGCTGATCAACCTATTGGTAATCATAACTTATCATTGATGCGACCATTTGTAAATGTAAATCAGCATATTTTTGAAGTGATGGAAGTTGCTTCAAGACTAAAATTGACTGTAGTGCCGGTTTTAGATGATAAAAACCATTACCAGGGATTAATTACTTTAATGGATCTGGTTAATTATTTTGCAGAATTGTCTGCCTTTAAAACTCCCGGAGGAATTATTGTACTTGAACTTAATGTAAATGATTATTCCTTGTCGGAAATAGCTCAAATTGTTGAAGGAAATGATGCTAAAATATTAAGCATATATGTTACCCAGCCTGATGAATCGATGAAATTAGATATTAGCATAAAAGTCAATAGAACAGATATTTCTGCGTTAATTCAAGCTTTTAACAGGTATGATTACAATATTAAAGCATCATTTATGGATGAAAATGCAATTGATACTATGTTTAAAGATCGTTATGATGAATTTATGAGATATCTGGAAATATAGATACATTTGAATTATTATGACTTTTGCAGTATATGGAAAAAACGGGAATTCAACTTTTATTGAAGAAATATTAGTATTAATTGAAGTATTAAAAAGCAGAAATTCAGATATTTTCTTATACAAACCTTTAGGAGAGTCGCTAAGTAAAGAACATAATATAAATATCAGTAATTTTAAGTTATTTAGTAATTATAATGACCTTACATCTGATATTGATGTTTTTATAAGCATTGGTGGTGACGGAACATTTTTAGAAACCAAATCGTTAGTAAGGGATTTAAATATTCCAATATTAGGAATAAATACTGGCCGACTAGGATTTTTAGCTTTAGTTTCTCAACATGATATTAGTAATATTGTTAATGAAATAATTGAAGGGAAATACACAATTGATCAGCGTTCGATGTTACAATTAATAGTTGATTCGGATGAATATAAAGGATATAATGTTGCATTAAATGATATAACAATTCAAAAAAAGGACACAACACTTATTTTAATTGATACGTATGTTAGCGGTGAGCATTTAACCTCATATTGGGCAGATGGCTTAATTATTGCTACACCTACTGGATCTACTGCGTATTCATTAAGTGTAGGGGGCCCAATCGTTTCTCCATCATTAAACAGTATTATTATTTCACCAATTGCTCCACATAATTTATCGTTAAGGCCAATCGTTATACCTGATGAAAATGAAATTAAAATTAAAGTGGAAAGCAGAAGTTTAAATTTTTTAGTTTCTTTAGACCATCATTCTGAAGTAATAAGTACTTCAGTAAATATATTAATTAAAAAAGCACCTTATAAACTAAATATTATTAAACCTGAAAATTCATCTTTTTATGATACATTGCGTAATAAATTGATGTGGGGAATGGATAAACGAAACATTTAAATAACTTTTTTTAAAAAAAATTGTTTATAATTAAAATTATCTTTATTTAAAAATATATAAATATTTATTTTAATTTATTAATTTTGAATTACTTAAAGAGAAATTAAATTTTGGTAAGATTTTTTAAATACATATTGCCCTTAATATTAACATTTTATACTGTTAATTCGTATTCACAGCGATGGAGGTTAACACGGTATGAAGTATTTTCGAGTTTAGGAATTGGAGTTGCTCAAAATGACCTTGTTGGTGTAAAAGAATATACGGTAGATAACCTATTTGGCTTAGAAGAAGCGTTAGCTGCACGTAATATGGGCTATACTGGGTTTGTTGGTATGAGATATCGAATTACTGAAAAACATTCCATTCGATTTACTCTTGATGGTGGATTGATGAGAGGTGCTGACCCTAAATCACGTGGTGAAATAAGAAAATATAAAACACTTTTTATTGAACCTTCCTTACATTTTGAATATGCTTTAATTAAAGAAAGTGAAGTAGCTGCTAAATATAGCATAATGGATTATAGGGGAGGGGTTAGATCGAACGCTAAAAGAAATAAGATATCTATTTATATATTTGGGGGGATTGGAACTACTCTATTTAAGCCATCTGTTAATGATGCTATTCGGTTATCTACTAGTTATGAATATACTGAAAGTTTTTCAAAAACTTTAATCATACCTGCAGGAATGGGATTGAAACAAGCATTATCTAGCCGAAGCTCTATCGGGTTAGAAATAGGTGGCAGGTATACCTTATTTGCTTCGGCCGACTTTATAGACGGATTTAAGCCAGCAGCTAGTAAGAGCAATGATTTATACGGCTTTGTAAATGTATTTTGGGCTTATAAGCTTCGAACAGCGAAAAATGGTTTACCAATAATTTTCAATAGGTAACATTTAAGGTCAACATTTCTTCTTTTCTTTATTTATAAATTTTATATTTTATTCATTTTTAGAAAATTTAACCAAATTTGGTTTTTTATTTAGCCATTTATTTTCATATTCGCTGAATAATAATTAGAACTTTTTTTTGTTTTATCATAAAAAGATTTGTTTTCAGTAAAAAGAATATCAATAGTAGTTTATATAATTAGTATTACTATAACAGGGAAGAGCCAGGCAAGAACTGAAATAGGTTTGAATACAGGCTTATCTGTATATTATGGCGATTTAAATGAGTCAGCGTTATTTTATAGTCCAAAAGTTTATTATGGATTCTTAATAAAACGAAATTTTGATGAAAGATATGCGGTTCAATTAGCCTTAAATAATGTTAAATTAGGTGTTGATGAGCCAAAAGTTAATATTGTTGATCAAATTTATCCTGTAAATTCTTTTGATTCTCGAGTTTGGGATGTAGTTTTGCAAACCGAATTTAATTTTTTACCATATAGTCCGTTAGAATTAAAAAAGGATTTTATAAGTCCTTATATTACAGCGGGAGTTGGAGTAATATTTTTCTCAGGGGGTAAAAGTTTAACAGTCCCATTTGGATTAGGTATAAAAGTTAAAATTGATAGAAGGTTGGGTATTGGAAGCGAATGGACCTTTAGAAAAACTTTTACAGATGTAATTGATAATGGAACCGAGAGTATTAAAACAGATGAATATTCTTCATTAATCCATAATAATGATTGGTTTTCGATAATTGGGATTTTTGTTACATATAATATTTCAAAGTTAAGAATAGATTGTCCGGCATATAAGTAATTTAAGTTGAATATGGCCTTAAAAGAACAAATCAAGAAAGATAAATTACCACATCATGTGGCTATAATTATGGATGGTAATGGAAGATGGGCCAGAAAAAAAGGCAATAGAAGGATATTTGGACATCAAAATGGAGTGACTGCTGTTAGAGAAACAGTTGAAAGTGCTGCTGAAATTGGTATTGATTATTTAACTCTTTATGCTTTTTCAACAGAAAACTGGAGTAGGCCAAGAACCGAAATAGATGCATTAATGTCACTACTTATTTCATCCCTTCAAAAAGAAACAAAAACATTGATGGATAATAATATTAAATTATTATCTATTGGAGATATTGATAGCTTGCCTAAAGATGTAGCTAAGAAACTGAATGATACAATTGAATTCACATCGAAAAATTCTGGAATGTCATTGATTTTAGCTCTGAGCTATAGCGGTAGATGGGAAATTATAGATACCATAAAAAAGATTGCAAGGAAAATTCAAAGTAAAGAATTAAAGGTTGAGGAGATAAATGAAGAGGTTATTAATAATCATTTAACAACTAATAATATACCCGACCCTGAGCTATTAATAAGAACAAGTGGGGAATATCGAATTAGTAATTTTTTATTATGGCAAATTGCATATACTGAATTATATTTTTCAGATGTGCTTTGGCCTGATTTTCGTAAAGAAAATCTATTTCAGGCAGTATTAGATTATCAAAATAGAGAAAGAAGATTTGGAAAAACTAGCGAACAACTTAGCAATGAAAATAATTAAAATTAAAGGAATAGTAATACTTTTATTTACTCTATCAAATCATTTTCTTTTTGCCCAGAATGATACCATTAAAGAGGTTATTGATTATAGATTGGCAAAAGAATATGAAATTGCAGATATTAGTGTATCGGGAATTAAATACTTGGATGCAAATGTATTAGCCCAACTTTCGGGATTAAGTGTTGGTCAGAAAATTGAAATTCCAGGTGATGATATAACTAAAGCAATAAAAAAATATTGGAAACAAGGATTATTTTCCGATGTAAAGATATCTTATACAAAGATAGATGATGGTAAAGTATATTTGAATGTTTATTTAAAGGAGAGACCTCGACTTGCCACCATTGTATTTGAAGGTATTAAAAAATCTGATGAAGATGATTTGAAAGAAAAACTTGAACTGAAAAGAGGAAGCCAGATTACAGATAATTTACTTTCAAATACAACAAATATTATTAAAGCTCATTATCTTGAAAAAGGATTCTATAATACTGATGTAAAGATTTCATATAGTGAAGACAGCGTTTTTCAAAATACTGTAAATTTAGTGGTAAAGATAGACAAAGGGAAAAGAGTAAAAATTAAAGATATTTATTTTGTTGGAACTAGCGCTATTAAACAAAGTAAATTAAGACGCACGATGAAGGAGACCAAACGAAAAAGACCTTATAATCTATCAAAACCATCAAAATATATCCCTAAAAATTTAAAAACAGATAAAAAAAGTATCATTGATAAATATAATGAAATAGGTTATAAAGATGCTAAGATCATAAACGACTCAATAATTGTAATTGATAAAAAGAACCTTATTTTAATCATGTCAATTGACGAAGGAAGAAAATATTATTATCGTGATATAACTTGGATTGGAAATTCGAAGTATTCTTCAGAGATACTAAGTAAGGTATTGAAAATTTCTAAAGGAGATGTTTTTGACCAGTCATTACTCGACAAACGATTATTTATTGATGAAGATGGAATAAGTACTATTTATTTAGATGATGGTTATTTATTTTTCTCTGTGAACCCGGTTGAAGTTATTGAAGGGGATTCAATTGATATGGAAATGCAGGTTTATGAAGGAGAACAGGCAACAATTGAAGATGTTATTATTCAGGGAAATGATAAAACAAATGAACATGTCATTCGCAGGGAATTACGTTCAAGGCCAGCAGAATTATTTAGTAAAACTGATATTACCAGGTCGATTCGTGAATTAGCAAATTTAGGTCATTTTGATCCTGAAAAATTGGATGTCACTCCGCTTCCTGATCCAATAAGAAAAACAGTTGACTTGAAATATATTGTTGAAGAAAGGGCAAATGATCAATTAGAAGTATCTGGCGGATATGGAGGAAAAATGTTTATTGGAACCATTGGATTACGATTTAGCAATTTTTCAACCAAAAACATGTTTAATGGAAAGGCATGGAGACCATTGCCATCAGGTGATGGCCAAACATTAAGCTTAAAGATGCAAACCACTGGAAAAATGTACCAATCATATAATATTTCATTTATGGAACCCTGGTTTGGCGGTAAAAAACCAAATTCATTTTCTGTTTCATTATTTCATAATAATCAGAATAGATTTCCACAAAATGAAACAAATTATAATCCTTATGGATATGGTTATGGCTATAGTTATGGTTATAATTTAAATTTTAAAGAAAAACCAATTGGTTATTTCAAAAGAACAGGCATTTCTGTTGGATTCGGAAGAAGGCTAAAATGGCCTGATGATTACTTTACTTTATATAATGATCTATCATTTCAAAGGTATAATATGCATAATTATGGTTATAATATTTTTGGATTAGATAATAATGGCAATGGTATATATAGAGTTATTAGCCTAAATACAATATTTGGTAGAAATTCTGTTGACCAGATGATATATCCAAGAAGAGGATCTAATTTTTCTTTAGGTTTAGAATTAACACCACCTTACTCATTCTTTAGAGATCTTGATTATTCAGATCCAAATTTAACAGATAGCATCAAACATAAATGGGTTGAATACCATAAATGGACATTTAAAACAGAATGGTATATCCGGCTTGTTCAAAATTTAGTGTTGGCAACCAAAACAAATTTTGGCTTTTTGGGCTATTATAATAAAAAACAAGGATATTCTCCATTTGAGGGATATAATGTTGGTGTTGATCCAATGACAGCATCATATTATTCATATGGTACAGAAATGGTTCCTGTTAGGGGATATAAAGGTGGTGAAATAACTCCAGCAGGAGGTGCGAATTTATATAATAAATATACAATTGAGCTTAGGTACCCAATATCGTTAAATCCATCAGCAACCGTTTATGTTCATTTGTTTGGTGAGGCAGCAAATGCCTGGGAAAAATTTGTTGAATTTAATCCGTTTGTAGTTAAAAGGGTAGCAGGGTTAGGAATAAGGGCTTATTTACCAATGTTCGGATTACTTGGAATTGATTGGGGTTATCGATTTGATGATGTGTTTTATGAAAATGGAAGTGTAAAATTACCTGGAAGGAAAGGTGAATTTCATTTTGTAATTGGTCAAAGTTTTTAAAAGTTTCAACTTTGGTACAACAATTGTATTAAATTTTAAAACCTAAAATCAAATTATTATGAAGAAAATAATATTAACATTTACAATTGGATTATTTGCTGCATTTATCGGGTTTTCTCAAAAATATGCATTTGTTGATACAGATTATATTTTAAGTCATATCCCTACCTATAAAGCAGCCCAGGATCAACTCGATAAATTATCTGCCGAATGGCAAAGAGAAATCGAAGGTAAATACAAGGAAATTGATGATCTTTATAAAACTTATCAATCTGAAAAAGTTCTTCTGTCTGAAGAAATGAAAAAAAAGCGTGAAGATGAGATTATTAATAAAGAAAAGGCTGTTAAGGAAATACAACGAAAATATTTTGGTTCTGAAGGAGATTTATATCAAAAACGGCAAGAATTAGTAAAGCCTATTCAGGATGAAATATATAATGCAGTAAAAGAATTAGCTGCTGAAGGTAGTTATGTGGCAATTTTTGATACTGCTGAGGGGTTAACTATATTATATTTTAATCCAAAATTTGATGTAAGCGATGAAATTTTACAAAAATTAGGATATAAGAATTAATCGAATTGAAAATATAAGTTGAAGGGCATCTCAAAATTCTTAGTTTTTATAAAAAGGCTTCCCTGTCTGCCGATAGGCAGGGATTAACTCAGCCTGACATCTGACTATCAATTAATTGTCATCCTGAGTTTATCGAAGGATAGACAATAACCGACCTTTTAAGGCAACCTTTTTTGTTTTTCAAGATTAAATTAATACCATTGTGTCATGGAAAACTATCATCCAATTGGTATTTTCGATTCAGGCTACGGTGGCCTTTCCATTTATAAGGAAATAAAAAAAATACTTCCTCAATACGATTATATTTATTTGGGAGATAATGCACGCTACCCTTATGGCCCAAGATCATTCGATATTGTATATAAATATACCCTGGAAGCCATAAAATTCTTATTTGATAAAGGGTGCTGGTTAATTATTCTTGCATGCAATACAGCTTCAGCTAAGGCGTTAAGAACGATTCAACAAAATGACTTGCCAAAAATTAATCCTCAAAAAAGAATATTAGGTGTACTTAGGCCAACAGTTGAGATCATCAATAATTATACTAAAAGTAATCATATTGGTATTTTTGGAACAGAAGGGACTATTGCTTCGAATTCATATGTGCTTGAAATAAATAAATTTTATCCTGATATTATTATAAACCAGGAAGCCTGCCCAATGTGGGTTCCTTTAGTTGAAAACAATGAACACAATAGTGATGGAGCTGATTATTTCATTAAACAGCATGTATTTAGGTTACTAAATAAAGATGATAAAATTGATACGATTATTCTTGGATGTACGCATTATCCATTTTTAACTCCGAAACTTTTAAAATATATTCCTGAAAAAATTACAATAGTATCACAAGATTCAATAGTTGCAGAAAGTTTAAAAGAATATTTACATTGTCATCCTGAGATTGAAAGGAAATGCACGAAAAATTCTCATAATATTTATTATACAACTGGCGATCCTGAAATTTTTTATAGACGAGCAAACAAATTTATGAATGAAAGTTTTAATGTTATAAAAGCTGATTATTAATTGTAATGTTATGCTTATTCCTAATAATTTTTATTAGATAATGAAATTTCAAATCCAACCTGAATTAATTACCCGTAATATATCATTGATATTCAAATGGTTTTCTATTTTAAATAAATATTAAGAATTTTAGATATTTTTCTTTTTTTCTTCTTTTAATAATAATTTTATTAATTATTTTTCAAAACAAGTTATATATAATTGTGTTTATATTAATGATAAATATTGTTATTTTTTTTAAAAATTATTGGTATTTTGTTATTGAAATATTTCAGTATTAAATTTATACTATTATGGGTGATAAGAACGGCAAAATAATTGAAAAAGAGGATGTAGTTATAAAATTTGCTGGTGATTCTGGTGATGGAATGCAATTCTCGGGTGATCAATTTTCAAACACTTCCGCATTTGTAGGAAATGATTTATCTACATTTCCCGATTATCCAGCTGAAATTCGTGCACCACAGGGTACGGTTGGTGGGGTTTCAGGATTTCAAATTCACATTGGCCATGTTGATGTAAAAACTCCTGGTGATTTTGCTGATGTTTTAGTTGCAATGAATCCTGCTGCATTAAAAGCAAATA
>CAZBZX010000136.1:9348-10457 GCA_964496465.1 uncultured Bacteroidales bacterium | reverse complement strand
TCAGGATAATAGAAAATATGGTGGAACAGGATTAGGGCTTGCCATAACAAAAAAACTAGTATTAATGATGGGTGGCGATATTCATGTAAAAAGTCAGATTAATTCAGGAACCTCTTTTACCATTATATTTAAAAAACTGCAATATAAACATGAAAAAATAACTTCAATTAAAATTAAACCAACTATTAAAGGGGAGTCAGATAATTTTCAGTTCGCTAATGCAAAAATCCTTATTGTGGACGATACATCGTCGAACCTTGTGTTTTTGTCAAAAATATTAAAATCAAAAGGTTTTACGGTATATGAAACTTCAAATGCAGCAAATGCCCTTGAACTTGCTAAAAAAATGCAGCCTGATATAATCATTACCGATTTAATGATGCCTTCAATTGACGGCTTCGAATTTTTTAAATTAATTAAAAATGATGGATCATTAGCAAATACAAAAATAATTGCCATTACTGCCGATGTTCAAAAGGAAACTCAGCAAAAAGCAGCCAGCTATGGTTTTGACGATTTTTTAACTAAACCCATTTCAACAGATATTCTATTTAGTAAATTGTCTCAATTTATTGAACATACTGTTGTAAAGACTGAAAAGAAAGAACCGGAAAAAATAAAAATATCAGCAAACGAATTAAAAAAACTAATACCTATACTTAAAAACACACTTACTAAAGAATGGCATGAACTGCAAAATCACCAACCCATTGAATCCGTTATTCAGTTCAGCAAACATATAATAAAAATTGAAAATCAATTTAATACAGGCATCTTAGGCGTTTATGGAAATGATTTGCTTAATGCTGTTAATAATTTTGAAATTGACAAAATGTTGTCCATTTTAAAAAAGTTTCCTGAAATAAAGCAAAAATTTACTTACAAATCTTAAAATGACAAAAAAAACATATAAACCACAATTACTTTATATTGATGATAATAAAGCTGATTTAATTTATTTTAGTGAAGCTTTTGCTGATGATTATGAGGTATATTGTGCCTCAAATGCAAATGAAGCATTTACAATACTAAATGAAAAACAAGTTAAAATTATTTTAACTGATTATAAATTGCCCGATAAAAGCGGAATTGATATCCTGGAATATGCC
>CAZBZX010000136.1:0-9248 GCA_964496465.1 uncultured Bacteroidales bacterium | reverse complement strand
TTTAACTGATTATAAATTGCCCGATAAAAGCGGAATTGATATCCTGGAATATGCCCTGCAAAAATTTCCACATGCAATACGGCTAATTATAACTGCATTTAGCGATTTATCCATTCTCTCAGAAGGCATAAATAAAGTTAATCTGCATGGATTCATTAAAAAACCTTTCGAAGAAACTGAAATAAGGATTGTAATAAATAATGCTTTTGATAAATATTATTTACGTGAAACCAACCTGGCGCTGCGAACTGAATTAAAAAACCTGATAGAAGAAGTATCAGCGCAGAAAGAAAACCTCGACAGGGAAATCGCCGAAAAAAAACAAGCCGAAGAATATAACAAATATTTCAGGGCAATACTTGATAATTCTGAAGATGTTGCTGTAATTAAAGATTTAAACCTAAGATGGATCGCCTGTAATAATATACTGGTAAAAATATGCGGAGTAAATTCAGTTAAAGAATTATTGGGAAAAACTGATTTGGAAATATATGGCGATTTTCCTCATGTAAGGCAATACATAGAAGATGAAAAGAAAGCACAAACATTAAAAAAAGGTGAATATGTATCACGGGATGAAATAGTTGTTAGTAAAGATGGTACAATAATTAATACCAATGTTAAAAAATTTCCAATTTACGACGATCACAATAAATTAATTGCTACAGCTAGCATTTCGCGCGATATTACTGAAAGAAAGCACCATGAAGAAAAAATTCTAAAGTTAAATGAAGAACTTGAAGAAAGGGTAAATCAGCGAACAAGTGAACTAGAAAAAGTAAACATCTATCTAAAACAGGCAAAAGAAGAAGCGGATTCTGCCAATAAAGCAAAAAGTGAATTTTTAGCTAATATGAGCCATGAAATCCGTACTCCTTTAAACGCAGTACTGGGATTTGCTGAATTACTAAATAACCTGGTTAAGGATGATTTACAAAAAAGTTATATTTCATCTATTTTAACCAGTGGCAAGGGTTTATTAACCATTATTAATGATATTCTTGATTTATCGAAAATAGAAGCAGGCAAGCTTGATTTAAATTTTAACTTTATAAATGCTTTTTCTTTTTTTACCGAAATTAAAGATATTTTCCTGGCAAAATTAAAACAAAAAAACCTTGAGTTTATCCTCGAAATAGATTCAAAAATTCCCGCTAGTATAAACATAGACGAATTAAGGTTGAGACAAATTTTATTAAATTTAATAGGCAATGCCATTAAATTTACTGATAAAGGTTACGTTAAATTAAAAGTAAATGCTATATTAAAAACCCAACCCGTCAAATCAAAAAGCAAAGAACTGATTGATTTAGAGATTGAAGTTACAGATACAGGTATAGGTATTTCTAAAAGCTTTATTTCCAGGGTATTCGATTCATTTTCTCAACAAGATGAAACAATAATAAAAAATATAGGCGGAACCGGTTTAGGCCTAACTATAACAAAACGATTAACTGAAATGATGGGGGGCGATATTAAAGTTAATAGCATGGAAGGAAAAGGAAGTACTTTTAATATAACTTTTTACAACATCCTTATATCAAAAAAGCTTGATAAATTAAAAGAAACAGAAGGATATATTGATCCATCAACAGTAGTTTTCGAAAAATCAAAAATAGTAATTGCTGATGATATTGAGAGCAACAGAAGCTTACTTCAAAATATTTTAAAAGAAACCAATTTGGAATTATATGAAGCAAGCAACGGAATTATGGCTTTAATCATAGCAGAAAAAATAAAGGCCGATTTAATAATAACAGATATTAAAATGCCAGAAATGGACGGGTACCAGTTAATAAAAAAAATCCGCAGCAATAAAATCCTTAAAAATACTTTCGTCATAGTAGCTTCGGCATCGGTTATCAGGTTAAACAAAGAAAAAGCGAAAGAACTATTATTTGATGGCTATATTTCAAAACCTTTTAACATTCAATCACTTTATAAAGAATTAATTCAATTCCTGCCTCATAAAATAAAAAAAGAAAAAGTTCACATCTATTCTTCAGCAACTATACCAGTTGAAAATATGTCTCAAGAAAATAAACAAAAAATAATTACTATTCTTGAAAAAGAATATATTCCATTATGGAAAAGCTTCAAAAAACAACAACCTATTGATGAAATTGAAGCATTTGGTAAAAACTTGATAAAACTTGGACAAGATTATAAATGTGAACTTTTAAAAAAGTATGCAAATGAATTGCTAAACTCATTAAAAGCTTTTGATATTGAAAGTATATTAACAAAAATTAATGAGTTTCCAAAAATAATAGAACAATTTAAAATCTAATGCTACAGTTATTTACATATTTTATATTAATTGAAGTTTTTACCGTAAAAGGTGTTATGTTTTTGTTTGAATTATTAATAGTAAAAAATTCCATCTATTACACAATTATTATTATTTTATCAATAGTATTTCTTATTGTTCTGGTGTTATTTATAATACAATTGCTTCAAAACAAAACTGCAGTAGAAAATAGATATAGACTACAAAGCGTACTTGAAGCGATATCTGATGGTATTTGGGAACTAGATATATTAAAAAATAAAATCAATTTTAACGACCAATACTGGAAAACACTTGGTTATAAAAATGGACATGTTGCCAATAATATTAAAGAAGGATGGTTAGCTTTTATACATCCAGGTGATAAAGAAAAAATTCGTAACGAATTTAACAGTTTTATAATTGATAAAAAAACCAGGTTTAAATTAGAGTACCGAATGATTACTAAAGGCAAAGATGTTTTATGGATATCAACGAGAGGGCGCATTATTATTAAGAACAAAACAAATGAACCTGTCAGAGCAATATGCATAAATTCAAATATTACGAAGCGAAAAAAAGCTGAAGAGAATTTAATTAAAAGTGAACTATTTATGAATCAGGTTATCGACCTTATTCCGCAAATGATAAACGCAAAAGACGAATTTGGCAGGTTTATTCTAGCTAATAAAGCAACAGCAGATTATTATGGGGTAACCCCAAAAGAGCTGATTTTTTCTTTGCATAAAGACTTCCATCCTGATTTTATTGAATTTAAAAGTATTGAAAAAACAGATAAAGAAGTAATAAATACAAATAAATCGGTGTTAATTCCTGAAGAAAAACTTACTAATAGCAAAGGAACGATAAGGTACTTTCAAACACTTAAAATCCCGTTTAAGGAATACACATATGACAGGCCTGCTGTTTTGCAGGTATCTATTGATATTACAGAACAAAAACAAATTAAAGAATCATTAAAAAATTCAAAAGAAATTGCCGAATCGGCAAACAGGGCAAAAAGTGAATTTTTAGCAAATATGAGCCATGAAATCAGGACTCCTATGAATTCAATTTTAGGATTTGCAGACCTGTTATCGTTCCAGATAAAAGATGATATTCTTAAAAGCTATGTAAATGCAATTAAAAACAGTGGTAAAAATTTATTAGAACTAATTAATGGAATTCTCGATTTATCTAAAATTGAAGCAGGAAAATTTGAACTGCAAAACGAGTATATTGATACATTCTCGTTTTTACAGGAGTTTAAAAATATGTTTGAAATCCTTGCTAAGGAAAAAGGATTGGAATTTATTCTGGATATCAATTCAAATTTACCATCGTCTATTTTTATTGATGAGTTGAGACTAAAACAAGTTATTGTAAATTTAATAGGAAATGCTATTAAATTTACTGAAAACGGATTTGTAAAATTAAAGGCTAAAACATTATCAAAAAACGAACTCGTGGAGCCTAAAATTGCAACAATTAAAATTTCTGTTGAAGATACAGGAATAGGAATTACAAAAGATTTTCAGAAAAAAATATTTGAAGCTTTTCAGCAACAAGATGGGCAATCAACTCGAAAATATGAGGGAACAGGATTAGGCCTGGCGCTTTCAAAAAAACTAATTGAACTAATGAAAGGTGAAATTCAATTCCGTAGTTTTCATGGTAAAGGAACTGAATTTACAATATTACTGAATGAAATAGCCTATAATGAGGAAAATATATCTTCACAAAAAAAACAAACTTTTAATATCAATACTATTGAATTTTTTAATGATTCAACCGTATTAATTGCTGATGACAACGAAAATAACAGAAATTATTTAAAAGGGATCCTTAAATATTTTAATATTAATGCATATGAAGCAATAAATGGAAAAGATGCTTTTGACCTGGCCTTAAAGATAAAACCTGATATCATATTAACCGATATAAAAATGCCTGGTACAGATGGGTTTCAATTATTAGACTTGATTAGAAATAAGCCAGCCTTAAAAAATATTCCGGTTATCGCTAATTCAGCATCTGTTTTAAAGGAAGAAAAGCAAAAAATTGAGGAATCTCAATTTAATGGATTTTTAATGAAACCCATTCAGTTGGAAGAATTAATTAAACTATTAGTCAGGTTTCTGCCACATAAAATAACAACAGATGAAAAAACTGAAGTGGAACAAAATTCAGCTTTAATTGATGATGAAGTTACTACTGATAAGCCCGAAAATATTAAAAAAGCACTCAAACATATTGAGTCGGGGCTTATGGAAGAATGGGAATTATTCGAAAATCAACAACCCATATCTGAAGTTGAAGAATTTGCTCATAAGCTTATTAAAGTTGGAAATAACTATAATTGCTCCTCATTAAGTCAATATGGCAACAGCCTGCTAAAAACAATTGAAAGTTTTGATATCGATAGCATGTTGCGAATTTTAAAGCAATTTTCAAAATTAGTTGAGAATTATAAACTATCTTTAAAATAAAAATGAACCAAATGGAAGAATTTAACCCATTAAATTTCACAATTCTTATGGTGGATGATACACCTAAAAATTTACAGGTATTAGGGAATACCTTGAAAAACGAAAATTATAAACTGGAATTTGCCACAAGCGGCATTCGTGCTATTGAATGGCTGGAAAAAAAGACGTTCGACCTGATATTATTAGATGTAATGATGCCTGAAATGTCGGGGTTTGAGGTATGCGAACATATCCGTAAAGATAAAAAATACAATGACTTGCCCATTATATTTTTAACTGCAAAAACCGACAAAGAAAGTATTGTTAAAGGATTTGAAATAGGCGCACAAGATTATGTGACTAAACCTTTCGATACAAAAGAACTTTTAGCCCGTGTAAAAACCCAGCTTGATTTAAAATTTAATAAAGAAAAGTTAACATCGCTAAACAAATTGCTTGAACAAAAGGTGGAAGAAAGAACTTCTGAATTAAATGAAACAAATATAAAATTAGACAAAGCAAATCAGGAATTAAGAAAACTGGATAAAACCAAAAATGAATTTCTGCGGATGATCAGTCATGAAATCCGTACGCCTCTGAATGGTATTTTAGGACCGCTTGATCTTTTAAAAGATAAAATTGAATCGGATGAATTAATGCAACTTGTTACTATACTCGACGCTTCAGTTGACAAACTTGAAGAATACTCCAACAAAGCCCTTAAAATAACCGAATTGAAATCTGAAAAAGAAAGTGATAAAATTCATGATGTTGATTTAAAAGAACTGCTTGAATTTTGCGTAATTGAACTATCAAATCAATTTAAAGAAAGAAACATTATCTTAAAATTAAATCATTCGGATGATCAAATAAAAATAAAAGGCGATTATGATAATTTGTTAGACTACTTTAAAATTACGTTAAGTAACTTACTGCCCAATTATGATAAAAAAGAAGGGGAAATAATCATAACCTATACCTCTAAAGATGATAAAATATCAATATTTTTGAATTGTAATAAAATTAAATCCTCCATAAAAAATCTCTCACAATTATTTGATATTATTGAAACAGATGAAGATGACATGCATCACCCGGGCATGGATGTATATCTTTCAAAATTAATACTCACATCACATCATGGTGAAGTAAAAATATCCGGATCAGAAGGTGCGGTTATTATTGAAATTACTTTTGCGTCTGTATAAATATTTCAATAAGATGAAATTATGAATGAGCATACATTAAAATCGTTATTACAGTTATTTGCAATTATAGCCAATTTAAAAACGGATAAGTCGGGTGTACTTGAAAAAAACTATGTTGAATCTTTTCTAAAAAAACAATTCTCAGGAAAAACTATCGCTACCTATTTAGACTTATTTATTTCGTATTATAACAAATACCGGTTAAAAGTCGATGAAAATAAAAATAATGCCGAATATATTGAAGGTTTATTAAATAACATAATTTCGACAATAAATAATGAACTGCCTCTAAAACAGAAATTCATTGTTTGCATTTATTTATTGCAATTTATTATACACAGCGAGTCAAGCTACATTAGCAATCAGAAAGAAAATACATTAACCATTGTTGAAAATATAGCAAAGAAGTTATTACTAAATCCTATTGAGTTTGAAAGCTGTAAATGGTTTATATTTAATGCTATACATAAAATTCCTGAAAAAAAGATTCTATTAATTATAGAAAATAATCCTGCTAAGTTAACTTCAGGTATTAAACAACTTTCTAAAAGCAAATTAAAAGGACAATTATTTGTTTTGCAAATAAAAAGCGCAAATGTTTATATTGCCAGGTACAAAGGGGAAGAAACTATTGAATTAAACAATAAAAGAATATTTGCTCAACATATTTATATTTTAAACAATGCTTCAATTATAAGTTTAAGTCGATATTCGCAAATTTATTTTAGTGAAATTGTAGGTGCCTTTTTTGATGAATCTAAAGAAGGTAAAATTAATCTTAATGTTAACGAAATAGAATTCTATTTTCCTAAAAGTGAAAATGGTATTCATAGATTAAGTTTTAATGGTAAATCAGGCCAGATGGTTGGCATAATGGGTGGTAGTGGTGTTGGAAAATCAACCTTATTAAATCTTTTGAATGGAAATATTCCATTAAAACAAGGAGAAATAAAAGTAAATGGATATGATATTCATGAAAACAAAAATGAACTTGAAGGAATAATAGGATTTATTCCTCAAGACGACTTATTAATTGAGGAATTAACCGTATATCAGAACCTTCATTTTAATGCCAGGCTTTGTTTTGGCAATTTAGAAGATGATGAAATTGAAAGCGTTGTAAATAATTTACTTGTTGATCTTGATTTATTTGAAATAAAAGAATTGAAAGTAGGATCTCCAATTAATAAATTTATAAGCGGGGGACAAAGAAAAAGGTTAAATATAGCATTAGAATTAATTCGGGAACCATTTGTGTTATTTGTTGATGAACCAACATCAGGACTTTCTTCAAATGATTCATTAAATGTAATGAACCTGCTCAAAGAACAAGCTTTAAAGGGAAAATTTTTGATGGTAAATATACATCAACCTTCATCAGAAATCTTTAAAATGTTTGATAATTTATTAATTCTTGATAAGGGAGGGTATCCTGTTTATTATGGCAATCCTATTGAATCTGTTACTTATTTCAAAAAAATGACCAATAAAGTAGATTCTCTGGAAGGGGAATGTTCCAGGTGCGGAAATATAAATCCTGAAGAAATTTTAGAAATTATTGAAGAAAAAGATGTGAATGAATATGGTGAATTCACATCTAATCGCAAATTAGAACCGATTCAATGGTATGAATATTTTCATAAAAAAATTCAGTATAAGGTTTATACTAAAAATGATGAAATTACCCCTTTACCTGATAATAAATTTAAAATCCCTTCAATTTTTAAACAATTTGTTATATTTAGTACACGTAATTTACTATCAAAAATTAAAGATCAGCAGTATATAATTACTGCATTTATCATTCCTCCAATATTGGCAGTTATATTAGGGGTTTTTACCAAATACGTAATTGGCACTGATAATAATCCCTTTGAATATATATTTTCAAAAAACGAGAATCTTCCCGGTTATTTATTTATGACTGTAGTGGTTTCGCTTTTCCTGGGATTAATAATTAGCGCCGAAGAAATTATTCACGATAGAAAAATTATTGAACGGGAAAGGTTTTTAAACCTTAGCCGGGTAAGTTATTTAAATTCAAAAATAATTTTTCTCTTTGTATTAAGCGCCATTCAGATGCTTGTATTTGTTTATATTGGAAATTCAATACTTGAAATAAAAGGAATGACCTGGAGTTTCTGGCTAATCTTATTTTCTACTTCCTGTTTTGCAAATATGATGGGTTTAGTTATTTCTTCGGGGCTTAAATCAGTAATTGCAATTTATATCCTGGTTCCGTTTTTACTTGTACCCCAGCTATTATTAAGCGGCACAATAGTAAAATTTGATAAATTGCATTTTACATTAACTTCCCAGGAATATGTTCCATTAGTGGGCGATATAATGGCTTCGCGCTGGGCTTACGAAGCTTTACTGGTTTACCAGTTTAAAAATAATGCGTATAATAAAAACTACTTTTATATCAATCAGCAGGAGAATAATATTTCATATAAATTAAGAAATCTGATTCCTGAACTTGAAAACCGAATTGAAGATTGCAACCTGGCATTCTCAAAGAATATGTACAACAAAAAAGTTGAACATAATTACAACGTGATAAAAAATGAACTATTCAAACTTAATTTTAATAGAGAATTAGCCGTTTTTAATGAATTAAATAAAAAAAACTATACCCTTGAAACCAGCAAAAAATTAGCTACGTTTTTAGACAAGCAAAAACAATTCTTACAAAAAGAGTTAAATAAAGCAATAAAAGAGAACGACATAATCACAACGAATCTTTTAACTAAGCTTAAATCGTCTGAGAACCTTATTAAGTTAAAACAAATGCATTATAACGGAAGCATTGCCGATCTTGTTCTAAACAACAACGAATTCAGGATAATGTACATCACAAACAATAAAATTATTCAAAAATCATATCCAATATATAAAATCCCGGAATCAAAATTTGGAAGGGCCCATTTTTTATCTCCAGTAAAAATACTTGGTAATAAACAAGTTGATACTTTTTCATTTAACGCTATTGTTATTTGGCTAATGACTTTCATTTTATATATCATTTTAATTTCCAATAGTTTTGAAAAAGTCTTAAATCTTTTTAATAAAATAGGCTAACTATTATTTTGAGGTGCTGAGTGTTTTTAATTACTTTTATTCCTCGCAAAGAACGCAAAATAAAAAATGCGCAAAAATCGCAAAGACAATGACTGAAAATGAAATATCTTACAAAGTTATTGGAGCTGCAATAGCTATCCATAAAAGTATTGGGCCTGGATTACTTGAATCCGCTTATGAAAATGCTTTAGCTTATGATTTGAAAGAATTAGGTTTTGACAT
>CAZBZX010000135.1:0-10539 GCA_964496465.1 uncultured Bacteroidales bacterium | reverse complement strand
CGAAAGATGGGTGGTATAATAGTCTGCTCCAATTTTAATGTAATTTTTAGAATTCAACTTATTTTTATACTCCATTAAAAATTCAATATTATTTTCCTTGTTTTTTTCATCATAATACTCCTCTAATAAATCATTAAGTAATTGTTTTGATAATAATTTGTTATTTGAACTTGAAAGTCCAACACTGGTTGAAATACTCGAATTTTCATTTAAAAAATAAATATGATTAATTCCTGTAAAACCCACTGTGGCATCTAAATCAGTTATATCTATTTTATTTTCAATTTCATCAACATCCTCCCCTCCGATGTTGTTTTTTCCACCTATTCCAAAAAGTGAGAATTTTCCAAATTTTTGTGTTGGTATATTAATATTAAATGATAAATCCTGGTAAGTGGGTATCATGCTAATTCCAATATTTAAACCTAACAAATCAAACACACCCATTGTTGAGTACCTGTAATTTATCATATAAGTTGCCTTTTCTCCTTCTATAAAAGGGCCTTCAGCTCCAAATTCAATTCCCCCAAAACCGATTTGAGCTACATATTCTTTTTTTTCATAATTTCCTTTTCTCAAATTCAGATCAAAAACTCCAGACAAAGCATCACCAAACTCAGCAGGGAATGCCCCAGTATAAAAATCCGAATTGCTTAACACATTATTATTTATCATGCTTGATGTTCCACCTGATGAATATATTGAACCGAAATGATTTGGATTTGGTATTTTAAGTCCTTCCACTCTCCAAAGTAATCCAAGAGTTGAATTACCTCTGATAATAATATCGTTTATTTGAGTTCCCATGGTCAGTACACCTGCATAACTTGCAGCCATCCTGGAAGGGTCGCCCATTGAACCAGCATATTTTTCAGTTTCCTCAACGGTAAATGATCGTGCACTTACCTGGGCCATTTCGTTAATAGGATTATTTTTGCTATATGCTTTAAATATTACTTCATCCATATTAAACACTTTTTCTTCCAGCTTAATAAATAAAACAGTTTCTTTCCCTGAAATTAAATATAGATTATTAATAACAGCAGAATTATATCCCATGTAACTTATCTCTAAATTCTGGCGTCCGATGGGAATTTCATTTAACTCAAAATATCCATTTAAATCAGTTAAAGTACCTTTAATAGGATTGGAACCGGATAAAATCACTGAAGCCCCAATTAATGGACTTTCAGTATTTAAATCAACCACTTGACCTCGAATTGTTTGAACTAATTCATCCGGATTTTCCTTGCTTTTTGTTTTAGATTTTTTAGGTTCAATAATATATACATCATCCACAATTTTGTATTGTAAATCTTTACCCTCCAAGATTTTATCTAATGCTTGCTCAATAGTCACATTCTCAATATGAATAGTTTGATTTTGGTATTGATCAACAATATTATTATTAAACAGGATACTTTTTCCGCTTTGTTTTTTGACTTCTAAAAGTATATCGCTTAAACTTGCGTTTTCAATATGCAAAGTAATGATGGATTTTTGTGCTAATAAGCTGATTGATAAAAGATTAAATATTATCAAAAAGTACAAGTTTGTAGCATGAGGTTTTAATTTCCGTTTTTCTTTTTTAATCATCTTTTTTTTCATAATTTTAACTGTTTTTAGTTGATAAAATATTTATTTTATTGATTGAACAGGGGAATGTGGCAGCATTCCCTTTTTTTATATTTTCTTTTGATTAACAATTATTTTGTTTTTTTCTACTTTAAATTCAATTGTTGAAGCCATGGAAATCATATCTAATATTTTTGTTATGTCTTCGTATTTTTTTAAATCTCCTGTGAAAGTTTCATTTTTAAGCTTATCAACCACAAATTCAATATCAACATCATACCATCTCGATATCCTGGTTAATATTTTTTCTAATGGTTCATTTTCAAAGACAAATAGCCCATCTTTCCATGCTGTGAATAAATAAGTATTTACTTCACAAGTATTTACTTCACCTGTTTTTCTATCATAATTTGCTTGTTCACCTGGTTCTAATTTTATTTCATTTTGGTTATCAATGCTTACTCCAACAATTCCTTCCACAAGAGTTGTTTGCGTTTTAAAATCTGACTCATAAGCAGAAACATTAAATATAGTGCCATACACTTTTATGGTTAAATCATTTGTTTTTACAATAAAAGGACTAGTTTTCGATTTTGTGACTTCAAAATATGCCTCTCCTTCAAGCATTACTTCTCTTTTATTTCCAGTAAATGACTCGGGAAAAGTGAGTTTAGATTCAGCATTTAAATACACTTTTGTTCCATCTGATAATATTAAGGTGTATTCACCACCCCTTGGTGTCTCTAATTGATTATAAGAAATTTCAACTTCCTCATTAACTTCTTCTTCAATATTTTTATAAGTTAATGTTTGACTGGTATCAGTTACAGTTGTCTTTTTAAAATTGAAAATTCGTTTTTTTTCTGTTTTACCTAATACAATTTTGTCATTAGTTGAAGTTGTTAATATTGCTTTTTGGGTTCCGGGCTTAATTTTATTTATAGCTAGTTGATTTTCAGCGGAATAATTTAAATATCTGTTAATTGCAACAAAACCTAAAATTATAATGGCTATTGCAGCGGCATATTTATATGTATTTTTTGCAAAAATAAAAATTCTCATTTTAGGCAATTCCAATTGTTCACTAATTGATTTGAAGGCTTTTTTAATTTTAAATTTATTTAGTTGGTCAATTTCTTGATTAATATCAAAATTATCCTGAAGGTCATCATAAATTGTTCTGTTTTTTTCATTTTCGCTTAGCCAGTTTTCCAGGTATATTTTTTCATCATCAGAAATATCACCGGCTTTTTGCCTGGCAATTATTTCGGAAATTTTAAATTGTGTATTGAAATTTTTCATTTTCAAATTCATTTGGGGGTTTTCTTTAATACAACTGAATTTGAAAAGTGGGTATATTGAATAAGTAAAAAGTAAAATTATAAAAATTAAAAATGGGACAGTAATATAAATAAGAGCAAAGCTGAGGATTTAAGTTCTTCACGGAGTTTTTGGTAGGCAATTTTTTTCTGTAATTTAACTGTATTAACTGAAATATTTAGCTCATTAGCTATTTCGTTGTTTTTTAATCCTTGCATGCTAAGAAGAATAATCTCTTTTTTTTGCTTCGAAAGGGAATTAACAGAATTATAGATTTGGGCAGTTACTTCAGATCGAATAAGATGTTCTTCAAAGTAAGCATTATCATTCTGTAGTCTCAGATCATTGGCGTATTCAGCTTTAACTTTTTCGTGTTTAATTTTATTTAAACATTTGTTTTTAACAGTGAGGTATAAAAATCCTTTCAATTGATTAAAATCCCCGAACTTTTCACGTTGTTTCCAAAGTTCAATAAATGCTTCTTGGGCAATATCTTCAGCTTCATCATTATTTTTGAGGTATTTTGTGGCAAACAAGCAAATTACAGGATATAATTTGTTAAATAAATCCTGATAGGCTTTTTGATTTCCCTTTTTAAATAATTTAATTATTGATTCTGTCAATTTAAATCAAATTATCGAATTAGGAATGAAATAAGGATATTTTAATGAATTCTCCAAAAAAAAAGTTCCCATTAATATTATATGTTTATATATTCTGTTAATCTAATAGGTATTCTTAATTTTACAATACTTTAAATATTTTAATAGTTGAATAAAGCATCATTAAAAGGTATATTATTAATAGTTGGATCTGTCATTTCCTTTTCAATTATGGCAGGTTTTGTAAAATCATTACCCCATATAAATTCTTCAACCACAGTTTTTTATCGGTTTGCAATAGGGCTTGGACTTTTAGGTGCATTAGCTTTATTTCGGATTATAAAATTGCAATTTGTCAATTATAAGTTTCTTTTTTTTCGTGGTTTAACAGGGGGTTTAGCAGTTTTTATTCTATACCTGTCAATTATCAAATTAGGAATTGGCAAAGCTTCTTTATATTCCTATTCATACCCAATATTTTCAAGTATTTTAAGTATTTTCATATTAAAAGATAAAATGCCTTTTGGGAAATGGGTATTAATATTTATAGCTTTTATCGGATTGGTGCTTTTGTCCATGGATTTTCATTCGGGGATTAAAATTTTTAGTGATTTCGACCTGTATGAAGGATTAGCTATTTTAGGAGCTGTATTTGCTGGTTTATCTATTGTTTTTGTTAAAAAACTCCACCATACAGACAATTCTTATGCTATATTTTTCTCACAAACTATTGTGGGTTTCTGGATTTTTTTAATTCCAAGTACCACTGTGAATTTTAATGGAAATTTTCATGATGGAGTCATTTTAATGGTAATTGGTATTGTAGCTATGGTTGGTCAACTTTTAATGACCGAGGGTTATAAATATACTTCTGTATCAACTGGTTCTTCGCTTCATTTGATTGTGCCTATTTTAAATTCAGTAATTGGCATTATCTTTTTTAATGAATTTTTCACTATATGGGAAATTACAGGAGGTTCAATTATTATTATATGTTGCCTGTTAATAGTTACATATAATAGAATATTAAAACCGAAAAAATCAGTAACTTAATTTTCTTAAATTTTAAATTAATTCTACTTTAACAGATTTCAATATTAACCTGTTTTTACCCTTAATCCCTAAAGGGAACAGGTTGATTTTCAGCTTTCTCCCTTTAGGGCTCGGGGTAAAAAAGCTGAAAATCATTTTATAGGAGATAATCTGTCAAAGTAGAATTAACAAATGAAAGTAAAAAATAACTTAGTTTTAAAGCAGTTATATAATTGATTTATTTAATTAAATCCTGCTCAACTTCTAATTTATTTCAACCAGCTTGCTGTCAATTTTTTGTGCTATTTCTAATATATTATTATCTAGGCTTTTTCCTGAATCAAGAAGTGAAACGAATATTAAGTAGTTGTTTCTATAAAATATAACATATTGTGGATTAAAGATATTCTCAATCCCAAGTTGATCAATAATTTCTCCTTCGCCCTTCATTTTTGAAAATAAAATTGAAGCTCCATTTTGTTTTTCAAATTCATAAATTTCAAGCCGAATATTCACTAAACTGTCAGAATATTTACAGGTAACTAAATTTATAAATCCATTATTTAAATATACAACTGCTCCACCATCCATATAATCAAATAAATCATTGCTATTGTAAGATTTTAATTCAGTTGTTTGTTCCCATCTTTCAAATTTAGTGGAGTCTAAAAAATTCTTGATCTGATTTATTTTCTGTGAATGAACTGAACTTAAAACCAAAAATAAAATACCTATAGTCGAATGAATAACTTTCATATTACGTTTCTTTAATATTAAGTTTACCTAAATTGGTTTCTCCCAATTCATGATTTTTTGCATATTCCAGCATTTTAACATCTTTCTGATTAAATCCTATTGTTTCTGTACAGTATGTATCAACTGCAACGGCATCAGTACCTGCAATAATTTTTTGCGGAGAAATAATCTCACCGGGGCCAAATGGTCCGTTAGTTGTAAGAATTTCTGTGGCATCTACTACACAAAGATCCGATTTACGAACTAGATTTAAATCAGCAATACATTGTGATAAATATTCGTTTCCGGTACCATTAAAACCTTCAACAGGCTCATGAAATTTCCTATTTACTAATCCATGATTTAACCCCATTAAGTTTTTTAAACAACACGTAATTGATGCCTCATCGTGATGTTTTATAATTGGAATATTAATTAAAATATCACAATCATCCAATTCTCTAATAATTTCAAAATCATTAAAGAGTTTTCCATTTGAGATATTTTTTATGGAATGTGATGTAGAATTTTTCATTTCAGAAATTAAACTGGAATATTTTTCATAGTAACTGCTTCTTTTCCAATAATCTTCTGGTGAATTTTTTAAATTATAAATAGTAGTTGCTCCTGCATCTTTGCATAATTTTAATACCGCTAAAGCTATATCTGGTTTTGTAAATGTTCCCGGTCTTTCAAATGGGGAGTTAATCAGTAAACCTACCTTTGATCCTTTCGGAATAAATTTTCGAATTCCTCCCAACATTTCAATTGCTTTAATAGTATTATTAAAATAATCAGTACCGTTAACTACAGAGATATCAATTTTATCATTTAGCAAATTTCCAACTACTTTGTTTGGGATTATACTCGAAACAACAGATACTACGCCTAAAGCTGAAGTTTTTTTAATGAATGTTCGCCTGTTTATAATTCTCATATGTTGTACTTAAACTTATTTTGAAATAAAGAAAATTATAAAAATAGTTCCTGCCAAATTTTAAACCTGTTAATTCTATGTTAAATTAATTTTTAGGCTTCTTTTTTAACCAATGTAAAATCAAGATGTTTTTTTGATAAATCAGTTCGAATAACTTCTATTTGAACAGTATCGCCTAATTGATATTTTTTTTGGAATTTTTTGCCAATTAAACAATAATTATCCTCGTCTAATTCATAAAAATCATCATCTAATTCTCTAATAGCTACTAATCCTTCACATTTATTTTCTTCAATTTCAACAAAAAGCCCCCAATCTGTAACACCTGTAATAATACCTGCAAATTGCTGTCCTATTTTATCCGACATAAATTCAACCTGTTTGTATTTAATGGATGCCCTTTCAGCTTCTGCAGCTCTTTTTTCCATATCTGATGAGTGCTGGCACATTTCTTCATACTTATCTTTATTTTTCGATTTAGCGTCATTCAAATAAGAATCAAGTAAACGATGTACCATCATATCAGGATATCTTCTTATAGGGGAAGTAAAATGTGTATAATATTCAAAATACAATCCATAATGGCCAACATTATCTGTTGTATAAATTGCTTTTGCCATGGATCGAACTGCTAATGTTTCAATTAAGTTTTGCTCTTTTTTACCTCTAACTTCGTCCATTAATGAATTTAACGATTCGGAAATGCTTTTTCTTGAATTCATTTTCAATGTATATCCAAATCGTTTTATAAAAGTATTAAATGCCTCTAATTTTTCTGAATTAGGTTCATCATGAACACGATATACAAAGGTTTTAACAGATTTTCCCTTTCCTGGTTTTCCAATAAATTCGGCTACTTTTTTATTGGCCAGTAGCATGAATTCTTCAATTAATTGATTCGATTCTTTGTTTTCTTTATAAAAAACGCCTAACGGCTTTCCAAATTCATCAATATTAAATTTTACTTCCATTCGTTCAAAAGCAATTGAACCGTTCGCATATCTTTCTTGCCTTAAAATTTGAGCTAATTCATGCAACTTTAAAACTTCATTGCATAGATCACCCTTTTTAGTTTCAATTATTTCCTGGGCTTCTTCATAGGTAAATCTTCTGTCAGAAAAGATAATCGTTCGCCCAAACCATTGATTTAAAACTTCTGCTTTGTTGTTTATTTCGAAAACAGCAGAATAGCAAAGCTTTTCTTCATGTGGCCTGAGTGAACAAACATTATTGGAAAGTTTTTCGGGCAACATGGGGACTACCCTGTCAACAAGGTATACGGAAGTTCCTCGTTCGAGCGCCTCTTGGTCAAGTTCACTTTTAGTTGTTACATAATGGGTAACATCTGCTATATGAACGCCAACTTCCCAGTTGCCGTTTTTTAATTGTTGAATTGATAAAGCATCATCAAAGTCTTTAGCATCATAGGGATCAATAGTAAAAGTAGCAATTTTTCTAAAATCTTTTCTTTTACTTATTTCTTCTTTTGTTATAGTTTCATCTATTTGTTCTGCAGCTTTTTCAATTTCTTTCGGGAATTTATAAGGTAATCCATATTCAGCTAAAATAGCATGCATTTCTACTTCATGTTCTCCAGGTCTTCCAAGCACTTCAATAATTTCGCCAAAAGGGTTTTTTGCTTTTACAGGCCAATCTGTAATTTTTCCAATAGCCTTATCTCCATTTTTCGCCCCGTTCAATTTATCTAAAGGAATAAACAGGTCAAATGATGCTTTTGAATCAGGAATAAGAAAAGCTAAATTTTTAGAAGTTTCAACTATTCCAACAAAGGTCGATTTTTTACGATGCAATATTTCAATTACTTCACCCTCTGGTTTTAAATGTTTTTTCCGGGCAAAACAATATACTTTTACAGTATCGCCATCAAGCGCATGATTTAGATTTCGTTGTGATACAAAAACATCTTCTTCAGTTTCATCAGAAATGATATAGGCATAACCACCTTTTGTCAAATCTACTTTTCCAATAATATATCCACCTTTCGATGCTATCTTATATTTACCCTGATAAATTTCAGTTAAACTGCCATTGTTTACTAATTCACTTAAAATGGATGCAATTAATTTTTTTTCAGCAGGATTATTAGAATTTAATCGCTTGGCAATTTGCTTATAATTAAAGGCCTGTGTAGAATTATTCGAAAATACCCCTAAAATCTGGTTTTTTAATGCATTTTTGTTTATGTTTCCCGATTTATTTTTATTTTTTTTCTTTTTACCCATTCTTATAATTTATGAAGGCAAGTTACTAAAATATTAAAAGCTAATTACCGTTTTGTATAGGATTTAATATTAATTTAATAAGTTGAAGTTGAGATTTAACTTTTTTTAATTACTTATATTGAAAAAAAGAAGCTAATAATTACGAATTTATAAGAAACATAGATATTTTTGGAGTTTTAATTAATTAAGAACAGAAATTATGCGCACAATTATATTTATTGTATTAGTTACGGGTTTAACACAGGTAATATCGAGTCAGATATTAGTTAATGACCCTCATAAACTGAATTATGAGATTCTACCTCAAAAGAATAAAAACATGAAGGAAATCCAGATTTACTATAATACCAAAATGAACAAGGAAAAGAACAGGAAGCGATTAGGCCGTTTGCAAACTTTTGCCAGGTATAATGACCAAGGAAATATTATGGATTATCATAAAAACAAAAGGTATGAATTCTTATCGGATAGGTATCGCTTTTTTTATAATGATGGCAAATTGTTTGAGGTTCAGAAAAATGGAGTAAGCGATAAAACTATATATAAATGGCAATTAGATAATGAGGGTATTATTCAGGAGGAAATGAAATTTGATAGAAAGAACAGGGTAAAATACCATTGGATAAGTTACGTTGAGGATAGTAAAATAATAAAAACTGAGAAGAATAATAAAAAGAACGAAAATTTATATACTATTCTGTATAAATATAACAGTAATAATTTGTTAAGTGAACTTAAGTATATTGAAGATGGGAAAATGAAATATTCCTGGGAATTTACATACGACCAAAAGGGAAGAAATATCGAGTCAATAAAATATTCTCCGGATCATTCAATTATTGAAAGCTGGAAAATAGATTATACGGAGAACGATGATACGTTAGCCATTATAAAATATAATAAAAAAGGGGTAGCTCAATTAATGAAATATTATACGTACGGCCCTGATGGCGAACTTTTAGGATATAAAGATTTTAATAAAGAAGATGAAACGTTGAATGAATGGAGATATATATATGATGCAAGTAAGAATTTAAATGAAGTTCATTATTATAATGCCAGGGGAATAGCATCCATAAAAAAGTATAAATATAAAGACGGCAAGATTAACAATGAAAAGATTTTTTTATATAATGGGTATTTTGATCCTGACTATTCTTATTCATTTTTAAAGTCGTATAAATATAATTCTCATGGTGATGTTAATGAAATTATTGAAATTGATACCTATGGGACCATTAAATCAATAACCCGTTACAACTATATCTATTTTTAGAAATGGATCATATAATTATTCGTCCTGCAGTATTGGATGATAAATTAAATGTATACAACTGGTTATTTTATTCCGATTTTTCTGCGGCTTTATCAGAAACTCAAGGAATTACCCAAAACACTATACCTTCTTTTGAAGATTTTAGTCTTGATTATGAGGATTATTTTTTTGATGGATCATCTCCGGATAAGGGAAGGAGCTTTATTATACAAAATGATGATGAAGAAATTGGGCACATTTCATATTGTAGTTTTCATTTATTAGAAGGGATAACTGAATTTGATATCTGGTTAAAAGGACTAGATTATGCAGGAAAGGGGAGGGGAACAAAAGCAATACAACTTTTGGCCGAGGATGTTTTTAAAAAAGGGTATTCAAAAATTATTATAAGGCCATATATCAATAATATTCGGGCTATTAAAGCTTATGAAAAGGCTGGATTTAAAAAAACCAAATTGATTCATAAGAATTACTACAAACCCCAATTTATTGAACTTTATGGAGATGGAGACTGTGGAAAAGGGAAAGATGTTTTTATGGTATTGGAGAATAAATATTAAAGTTAATTTCTTAAAAGGATTTATAAATTAATATTAAAAGTCCCCTTTAGGGGAATAAGGGGTATATTGTATTTAAACATTTTCTCATCAAAACCCCTAAAATCAGGTTATTAATATATACTACTCAACTTTTTTTATATATAACGGAATTGGAATTGCATGAACCTGTAAGGTTTTTTGATCGAAATGCTTGTGCTTAAATATTTCCTGTTTTGTGCGCGATGACGACGCCTTAAATACCCCTTATTGATATTCAGGC
>CAZBZX010000134.1:3026-10570 GCA_964496465.1 uncultured Bacteroidales bacterium | reverse complement strand
TCAACTATTTCTTCTATTACTGGTCTGTTTTTAATTATACTTTCTGCGTATAAACAAAGATTTTCATAATATTCATCAAAAATAATTTTAATTGATTCTTCATCTCCTTTTCTAAGTAATTGAAGTATTTCTGACTCAGCTTTCATTAGCAAATGAATTATTCTCCTGAAAAGATATCAAATTTGATGTTATTAGAATAGTGCAAATTATAAAAATAAATGACAAATATTAGCTTAAATTTGAATAAACTCATCTGTGAACATAAATCCACCCTTTTTACAAAATTGTCCTCCTGAGTTTATGTTTTGACCTCTATTTTTGATCAAGATTTAGCCGCTAGGATATTTATAACTAAACCTAATAATAAAAACCTATGAGAAAAAATGACTTTTTTAAGCAATTAACAGGGCTAATACTGTTATTGCTACTTTTATTTAATTTGCAGGCATCTGGGCAGGCAATAACGGTGAAAGGTACTGTTATCGATGCAGAAAATAATAACCCAATTCCAGGAGTAAATATTGTAGTTGCAAACACAACTATTGGAACGGTAACAGATACTGAAGGTAAATATTCAATAGAAGCACAGGACGCAAATTCGATCTTGCAGTTTTCCTTTGTCGGTTATGAGATGCAAGAGATACAAGTGAATGGAAAGCAAGAAATTAATGTTGCATTAAGTTTATCTATTACCGAAATGGATCAGGTTGTGGTAGTTGGATATGGCACCCAACGAAAAAGCGATTTGACTGGGGCGGTTTCAGTGGTAAAAACTGAAAATTTAGAAAGAATAACAACGAATAATATTTCTAAAGCTATACAAGGACAGGCGAGTGGTGTGCAAGTTCATGGTAGTGGCGAACCAGGAGCATCACCAAAAATTACCATCAGGGGTGTTGGATCTTTCCAAAATGTTGCACCTTTATATGTCGTAGATGGTATCCCGGTGGATCATATTGAAGACTTTACAACCTCGGAAATTGAATCAATGCAAGTTTTAAAAGATGCATCGGCTTGTGCAATTTATGGTGCCAGGGGTGCAAATGGTGTTATCATTATTACTACAAAGAAAGGTCAATCTGGTAAAATGACTGTAACCTATGAAGGTTCGCAAGGTTGGCAAAATGTTGTAAAACGAATGGAAGTAACAAACCGCGAACAGTTTCAGGAAATGAATAACCTTGCACGAATTAACGATAGAAGTTATGCGGCGCCCGCTAATGATGAAACATCTCCGTTTTATGATGACTCAACTGATACTGACTGGCAGGAAGCTGCTTTTAAAACCGGTAAAATTACTGAGCATTCCTTAACACTTTCCGGCGGAAATGACATTACTACCTATAATGCCAATTTCAATTATTTTCATCAGTCAGGTACTTTTGCAGGACCAGGACCTGATTATAAGAGGTATTCATTTCGATTAAATTCAAATACAAGTAAGGGAAAATTTAATTTCGGACAGTCAATATATTATAGCGCTTCTGACAAACATAATTTAACAACATCGCAGTGGGGAAACACTATAATTGATCTAATTTTAGCAATCCCAACAATTCCTATTTATGATGAAAATAATTTAGGTGGATATGGTGGTGCTTTTACTGATATTCACGATCAGATTGTTGCCAATATAATTGCTACTAATAATTTATTTGAAAGCAAAGATTACAGGAATAGATTTTTAGGAATTACCTATGCAGAATATGAATTTATTGAAGGGCTTAAATACAGGATTAATTTAAGCTACGACAGAACAGATTGGAGATATACTTATTTTGAACCCCAATTTTTTATTGGCGACAGATACGTGAGAAGAATTGCCATTTTTGACGAACATAGAGGTGATGATAATAACATATTAATGGAAAATACGATTTCTTATGATAAGGTATTTGGAGATCATTCCTTCACAATTCTTGCTGGTTACACCGTACAAAAGGATACATGGAGACGTTCTGAAGCTCATGCTGAAGGATATACCGAACCCTATTTTAAAGTATTAGGTGCAGGTACTGAAGGTGTTGGCGTTGATGGTTTTACGAATGAACATAATATTATTTCATATTTAGGAAGAATTAACTATGCCTATAATGATAAATATTTATTAACAGCAAATTTCCGACGAGATGGTTCTTCCAGGTTTAGTGAAAAAAACCGATGGGCAAACTTCCCTTCTCTTGCCTTAGGATGGAAAATTCATAATGAAGACTTTTTCAATGTTGATTTCATTAGTATGTTAAAATTAAGAGCTGGTTATGGTATAATTGGGAATGAAAAAATTGGAGAATATCAATATGAGTCATATTTAAATCAGAACGCATCGTATGTTTTTAATACTGCTGTTCAAAATGGTTCAATTCAGACAAAATTAGCTGATGAGACCATAAAATGGGAAGAGAAAATAACTAAAAATATTGGTGTTGATTTAGCATTATTTAATAACAAAATTGAATTTTCAGCAGAGTATTATCTTAATGAAGCTAATAATTTATTGTTGCAGGTTCCAATTCCATACTCCACAGGAGTGTATATTGCAGATGAAGCAATTGGTGATATAGCTGCGCCATTTGTTAATGGGGCCTCAATGACTAACAAAGGATTTGAGTTTGTTTTAACTTATAGAAAAATTGAAGGTGATTTTCATTACGATATTAGCGCTAATATCACCACGTTGAAAAATGAAGTTACCGATCTTGGCCGTTATGGAAGGCCGGATATTAGATCTCAATGTGCTATTTATGAAGGGCACTCAATTGGCGAGTTATATGGCTATGATTTTATCGGTATTTTTCAAACTCAGGAGCAAATTGATGAAGCCCCTGTTCAATTAGGGGCCGGACCTGGAGACTGCATTTTTAGAGATATTGATACAAATGGAATCATTAATGATGATGACCGGATTTTTTTAGGAAATGCATTTCCAAGTTTAACCGGTGGGATGAATATTAATTTAGAATATAAGGGTTTTGATCTTGGAATATTCATGCAAGGGGTATATGGAAATAATGTATGGAATGGTGTATATCAGCGATTAAATTCATATGCCTTAGGAAATTATTCAATTGAATCATACAATAATTACTGGCGGGGAGAAGGAACTTCAACCGAATATCCACGATTAACTGAAACTGACCCCAACGGAAATAATTTAATGTCGAAAAGATGGGTACAAGATGGCTCATATCTTAAAGTGCAAAATGTTCAGCTTGGATATACATTTTCTGAAGAAATGCTTTCATTTATTCCACAGGTAAGCCTGTTTAGAGTATATGTTTCTGCTCAAAACCTGTTCACATTTACAAAATATACAGGATATGATCCGGATTTTGATAATGATGGTTTAATATACAGGGGAATTGATTATGGTTCTTATCCATCCCCAAGAACATTTTTAATTGGCTTAAAACTTTCATTTTAATTAACTAAATAAAACCATTATAAAAATGAAAAATAGTATATATAGCATAAGTATCATGATAAGCCTACTATTTATAGGATTATCATGCAATGAAGATATATTAGAATTATCTAATCCTAACCGGTTATCATCCTATGGTTTTTGGAAGACAGAAAGCGATGCATTAGCCGGAGTTAATGCCGTTTATAATTCGTTATATGATGACGGATTATACAAGAGATTGTATTTATGGATTATGGATGTTAGAGCTGATGATTTTAAAAATACCAGTCCTTGGTGGATTACAGCAGTTAGTGTTTATCAAACTTCAGTTGACAATATGTGTTATTACAAACCATATTCTCAATTATATACCGCCATTTGGCGCGCAAACCAGGTAATAGAAAATGTGCCTGGCATTGATATGGATGAAGCTCTTAAGGAAAGAATTGTTGGAGAAGCCCATTTTCTAAGAGGGTTGTTCTATTACAATTTGGTTGTTATGTATAAAAATGTTCCACTTGTCACTGAAACACCTAAAGAAACTGATGATTATTTTCCTAATGGTGCAGCAACACAAGATCAATTGTGGAATCAGATTATTAAAGACTTTAAACAAGCACGCGATGGTTTATGGACAAAAAATGATTATACTACAAGCGATATAGGTAGAGCATCGAAAGGGGCTGCTGCAGGTATGCTGGCCAAAGCTTATATGTATGTTCAGAAATGGGATTCGGCCATGGTTGAACTTGAAAATATTATAGCAGAAGATTATGGCCATTATGAATTAGTAAGTGATTATAGCGATAACTTTACTGAGGCTAATGAGCTTAATGCTGAATCGTTATTTGAGGTTCAATTTGATGCAAGTTTAAGTGGAACAGAACAAAATTGGGATAATGAACCAAATTCTAGCTGGACAAAAACATCAGGTAAAGCAAGAACTTATGGTCCTATTGCTTTTGGAGGATTTGGAGATATTGCGCCTACACAATGGATATTTGATGAATTTCGAAAAGAAAAAACAACAACTAACGAGTTAGATCCCAGATTTACTGAAAGTGTTTATTATTATGGTTCTCCCGCTACTTTCTACGGTAAAAAATGGAAAGAAATTACCGGGCATTTTAGAGTCGAAGCCGCAACAGGTGATACTATTTTAATTGATTCAACAAGCTTATATCTTAGAAAGTATCTTAATGACAGGACTTTAGATGATGAATCGGAATGGAGATCTGGAATAAATGAGCGTGTATTGCGCTATTCAGATGTTCTTTTAATGCTTGGAGAGTGTTTGAATGAACTTAACAGGACCAGCGAGGCCTATGCTCCGATACAAGTAGTTAGGGATAGGGCAAATCTCCCAAATCTTCAGGTTACAAAGCCAAGTATGACCAAAGAAGAAATGCGTTTACAAATATCGCATGAAAGAGCATTGGAATTTTGCTTTGAAGGAAAACGTTATGCAGATTTATTAAGATGGGGATGGGTAAACCAGGATGGTGGAGTTCATAATCCAATGATAGACACATTAATTCAACACGATCCTGAATTCGATAATTTAGTTGAAGGAAGAGAATATATGGCCATACCACAAAAGGAGTTAGATGCTAATCCAAATCTTGAACAGAATCCGGGATGGGATTAATAATTAAATAGTAGATAAATAGTTTAACTTATAATACAAAGAATTATGAGAAAAATCGTATTCATTTTAGCAATAACCTTATTAGGTTTGAATGTAATGAATGCTCAGGATTATCAATGGCCTCTCGACTCTGATGCAAAGGATGCCATTGGAACAAAACACGGACAATTAGTCGGTAATGCAACGTTTATAACTGATGATGAAAGAGGTGATGTATTATCTCTTGATGGTAATGGAAGCTATGTAAAATTACCTGAAGAGTTATTATCTGATGTTACTGATTTAACGATCACTTGCTGGTTTAACTATGCCGGGGCTCATGTCTGGGAGCGTGTATATAGCTTTGGTTATTCAGATGCTACTGATACAGAAGGACCTTCTATTGTTCAAACAATATATTTAGTCCCCAAAGACGGCGATGGAAAATTGCATGTAACTTATCAGGCCACAGGTGATTGGACTGATTGGGCTACAGCCACTAATTTAATTGAAATAAATACATGGTATTTTAGTGCTTTTGTTAGAAAAGCTGATTCTCTCTATTTTTTAATTAATGGAGAAAGGGTACCTGGTTATGAAGCTGCTGGTGTTGCAGAGGATCCGAGTTTATTAAACGACAGCGCTAATTATATTGGTAAAAGCCATTGGCCAGATGCTACTTTTAAAGGAATGGTTGATGATTTAAGAATTTATAAAGGAGTATTAACCGATGCAGAAATAGCTGAGATGTACGTTCCTCCAACTGTTCAGGGGGTTGCTTATAATCAACAATTTGCACCACAAGTATATTCTCAAAATGGATTTATTATCATTAAAAATACCAATAATGATGAAATTAATTCTATTGAGATATATAACCTGGTTGGAAAGGTAGTTTATAAAACAATTAATATCCAGGAAGTTATTGGTGTTAACCTTCCTTCAAGCATTTATATTGTTAAAGTGTCAAGTAATAATAGTACCTATATACAAAAAGTAAACACGTTTAATTAGTCTCTAATTTTATGGTTTAAATAGATTTGAATGAGGTTGTCTTCGAAAGTTTTTTAATAGTCATATCTAACCCACTTGAAGGTTGGTTATTACTTCAAACGATCTTCAAAACTATGATCATTAAAAACCCCTGGTTAGTTATCATAAGGCAACCTCTTATTTTATTTTATCTTTTATTTGAAGTAGCTATTTTATTTACAAGTATTATTTCTACTAGAAATAAATAGTAAAATCCAATTATTATTTTTTAAAAGGAATTCAACTCTAATATTTCTGTCATCTTTATAAATCTAAATCTTTTATTATTTTTATTGTATTGAAAAAATTTGGATGAGCAGAGAAAATAATAGAATAAGAGCAAGTATGTGGTTAATAATAATAATATTATCCAATATTGTTTTTTTATCATGTAAAAATAAAAGCAAAGATATTGAGAATAATAGTAGGATTATTAAATTCCCAAAGAATTCAGAAATGGTTTATAAATATTATAAACCTAAACCATCTGATAGAATAATTTCAAGATCAGAATATCTGGATAAACTTTATGGATTTTGGTTAGGACAGTGCATTGCTAACTGGACTGGTTTAGTAACAGAAATGGATAAGATAGGAAATGTTGGTGAAATTAAAACAGGGGACTTTTATACTAGGGACGATTGGGGAAAACCTGACCAACCAAGCATATGGGGAGAAGGCTTGCCAAGCAAATTATCTTCAACTATTGATTTTGTTTTTAAGGAAGAGGGTGACATCTGGGGGGCAGATGATGATACAGACATTGAATATATGTATCAATATCTTCTATTTACAAATAAAACGAGTGTTTTAACAGCTCAACAAATAAAAGATGGCTGGCTAAAACATATTCGAACTGAGGAGGAGAATTATTTATGGGTTTCTAATCAAGCAGCTTTTGATTTAATGCATGAAGGAATTCTTCCGCCTGAGACTAGCAACCCGGATAAGAATCCTCATTATGAGATGATAGATGCGCAACTTACAACAGAAATTTTTGGATTATTTGCTCCAACCCGGCCTGATATTGCATTAAAAATGGCCTATTTACCTGTTCGAACAACAGCAAGAGAAAATGCTGCCTTGATTTCTGAATTTTATGTAATAATGCATTCATTAGCATCCGAAGTTGATATAGAAAAATCATTAGAAGAAAATATACATTGGATGGCTGATGAAGCTCGAAAACATCTTCCTGATGATTCTTATTCAGCTAAAATGTTCGATTTTGTTAAAAAGTGCTATGATGCAAAATTATCCTGGGAGCAGACAAGAGACGAAATATATCAAAGATATCAAGTTAACCAGGCAGATGGTTATAATATAACTTCAAAAAATTTATATTGTAATGGTTGTTTTGCTGCTGGAATTAATTTTGCAGCAAGTTTGGTTAGCCTCTTTTATGGAAAAGGGGATTTGAAAGAAACTATAAAAATTGGGGCATTATGTGGTTGGGATTCTGATAATCCAACTGCTACCTGG
>CAZBZX010000134.1:0-3016 GCA_964496465.1 uncultured Bacteroidales bacterium | reverse complement strand
AGGTAAAAAGGGTATTGAAGATGCTTTTAATAGAAAGTTCGCTAATAAATTCAATATACATAGAACCAGACAGAATTTCCCAAATAATGGCATTGATTCATTATATAAAATGGCTGAAATAGGCATATTTATTGTTGATCGAACAGTGCAGGAAGACATGGGCGGAGGTGTTGACCTCAATAAAAATGTGTGGTATATTCCTGATATTGAATTAAATTAACGTGAACTCGATATAAGATAAAATGACCTTGACTTTTGGTCCTTTTGGTCAAGCAAAAGGACAAGAGAAAATAAAAAAGATATATTTTAAGTCGAACTAACGTTAATTAATTTTTAGAAAGTAATCACATGCCTTTCTTTAATAAAATTAGTTAAATCAACACCGGTATACCTTACTGTAACGCCAATTTCTTCAAGTTTTTCAGAAACTCCATACAGATCGGCACAACCTTTACAGGCTAGTAAATTAACACCTATATCTTTTATGTTTTTCACATAATCCTGCAATTCAGTATCTTCTGTAAGAAGCTTTGATGATGGCCCCCATACTAACAATGTAATATCATCCCACCAGCCATATTTTTTCGCATTGTACGTATACATAAATACCATTTTTAAAGCTACTTCCCGGTCACCGCTTGTCCAAACCACTACTAGTTTGTCCTTATTACTAACTTTTGTTGTGTCTTGCGAACCATTTTGTGCTGTTAATTTACTAAAAGGAAAACAGGCTATTAAAAGCAATACTAAACTTGATAAAATTAGTTTTTTCATAATTTTAATATTTGGTTAATTATTCTGTAAATTTATTAAATTGAACTTTATGGTTTTGACGTATGTTTATATAACTTTCACCCAATTAATAAATGCATTTAATTAAATACATCAAAAACAATGGAAAGTTCCATAATAAAAAATAGTGAACCTTTAGGATTTCAATGGAAAGCCAGCGATCCTTTTTTATTTTGTGTGCATCACGAAGATTATTTCCCTAAAGGCAATGATAAACTAGGGCCAGACCCCAATCATTTTGCCGGGAGAAATATGGGACAGGATTTTACAGTGAAGGATGGCTGGAGAATGTATCATGGAACTACTGTTCCGGGGTTTCCCCAACACCCGCATCGTGGTTTTGAAACAGTTACTGTTGTTCGAACAGGAATGGTCGATCATTCAGACTCAATGGGAGCAGCTGGAAGATATGGAAATGGCGATGTACAATGGATGACAGCAGGAAAAGGTATTCAGCATGCGGAAATGTTTCCGTTAATTAATCAGGAGGAAGATAATCCTTTAGAGCTTTTCCAGATTTGGTTAAACTTACCCAAAGAAAGCAAATTTGTTGAGCCACATTATAAAATGTTTTGGGCAGAAGCGATTCCAGAATATATACATAAAGATAATTTTGGTAAAAAAACCATGGTTGAAGTAATTTCTGGCAGATTAGGGGAGGAGGTTCCTCCTAAACCAACACCTAACTCATGGGCAGCAAATGAGGAAAATGAAGTAGCCATTTGGAACATCCAGATGGATGCCGGAGCAACATGGACTCTACCAGAAACATCTTTAGGAATAAATCGAACCATTTATTTTTATAGAGGTGACAAGCTAATTGTTGCAGGATCTTCCTTAAAAAATTACCACATGGCAGAACTTTCAACAAATACTGAAATTACACTGGAAAGTGGAATTGAAAAATGTTATATTTTAATGCTCCAGGGAAGGCCAATTAATGAGCCAACTTTACAATATGGTCCGTTTGTAATGAATACGAGGGAAGAAATACAACAGGCATATCAAGATTTCCAGGATACACAATTTGGGGGCTGGCCATGGCCTGATAATGATCCTGTTCATCCCCGGGAAAAAGGCAGGTTTGCATTATATGCCGATGGAAGATTGGAGACTAAAAAATAAGGAATATTTATCTTAATAAGATGAAATTTTTATTTTGATCATACTGAAATAGCATATTTTTTTCAGTGCTGGATAGCATCATTTCAATCATAAAATTCAACTATTCAACAGCTTATATAAATGACAACTTATCTAAGTTAGTTCATATCTATTTATTTTAGATAGATTCAATTATAGTATTAGAATTGCACAGTAGTAGTATTGGAATTGCATAGTAGTAGTATTAGAATTGTATTCTATCTTTATTAAAATGCATGATTTTATAGTAAATTTATAACATTAAAAAATAAATATTTTAAAATTTATAATATAATGAACAAAATGAAATTAATAGTTATAATTATTTTGGGTTTGGCTTATAGTATTATTATTCATTCCCAAATTTTTATCGAAGCTGAAGACTTTTCAAATATGTCTGGTGTTCAGACCGAAGGCACATCCGATGATGGAGGTGGAATGAATGTTGGATGGATTGATAACAGCGATTGGATGGAATATGCTGTTGATATTCCTGTAGCTGGAGACTATGAAATAAAAGTAAGAGTGGCTAGTTTAAATGGAGGTGGAGTGTTAAATGTAGCATCAAATGGTAACTCAGCAGGGAATATAAGCATAACAGCTACAGGCGACTGGCAAGACTGGCAAACATTAACGCATTCAAGTTTGACTTTTACCGAGGGAGTTCAAACGATTAAATTAACAGCAACCACAGGAGGTTTTAATTTAAACTGGTTTGAGCTAACCCTTATTAGTCCAGTAGATGAAATAGCCCCTACCACTCCGGTTATCATCAGTAATACATCCGGAATTCATGATATATCTCTAATTTGGACATCATCTTCTGATTCCGGTTCAGCGGTAGTTGGGTATAAAATTTTTAATGATGGTGAATTCCTGACATTTTCAAAAGACACAAATTTTATTTTATCTAAACTAAAACCAGGTACGCCCTATAATTTGTCCATTTACGCTTTTGATTTGGCAGGTAATAGTTCTGCTGCTGCACAGGGAACAGTTTCAACTGAAGCAATTGATTGGGACATAATCTGGTCTGATGAATTTGATGGCACTGAGGTGGATAAAGATAAATGGAATTTCT
>CAZBZX010000133.1:0-10573 GCA_964496465.1 uncultured Bacteroidales bacterium | reverse complement strand
AACAGTATTTTCTTATTTTCCAAATATAAATAATACAATAAATTTTGGATTTAACATAATAAAATATGATCTTAATCCTGGAACTATGATTCCAATCGGGGAGAAATCATTAGTAACAGGTAAAACTTTAAATCCGGAGAACAGTATTGAGAGTGGTGTTTTTATTAATGACGAAATCAAAGTGAGTAATAATTTGTCTATTGATGCAGGTTTTCGATTTTCATCATTTTTTATCATAGGTCCTGGTGCAATGTATGAATATAATGAAAATGCGCCCAGAACTGAACTTTACAGGCTTGACACCACATATTATGCAAAAAATGAATTAATAAGGACATATGGTGGACCAGAGATAAGATTTTCTGCAAGATTAAAAATTACACCTTCTAGTTCAATTAAAGCAAGTTATAACCGTATGAGGCAATATTTACATATGTTATCTAATACAACAGCCATTTCGCCTACTGATATTTGGAAAATAAGCGATATTTATACACCTCCCCAAATAGGTGATCAATATGCGTTTGGGATATTTAAAAATTTCTTAAGTAACACTGTTGAAGCATCTGCAGAATTATATTATAAAAAAATTAAAGACATTGTTGGTTATAAAGGTGGATCTGATTTTCTTTTAAATGAAAACATTGAAACAGTGCTGTTAAGTGGACTTGGAAAAGCTTATGGAGTTGAAATAATGATTAATAAAAAAACCGGTAGACTAAATGGATGGATTAGTTATACATATTCATCCGCTCAAAATAAATTTAATGGAAAATATATTGAGGAAAGAATAAATGATGGACATTTTTATCCTTCGGATTTTGATAAACCACATGATTTAACTTTAGTATCGAATTTAAAATATTCACGCCGGTTTAGTATTTCAAATAATTTTACTTATAGCACAGGTCGACCTATTACTTTTCCTGTAGCAAAATATATATTTAAAGAAAAAGAACTATTACATTATACTCAACGAAATGAATACAGGATACCAGATTACCTAAGATGGGACTTATCTGTAAACCTTGAAGGAAATTTAAAGTCACATAAATTAGCACATAGTTCATGGGCTTTTTCAATATATAATGTTACTGGTCGAAAAAATGTTTATTCTATATTCTTTGTGAGCAATCAAAGCGGGTATGTAAAAGGATATAAATTATCAATTTTTGCAAGACCTATATTCACGATAACCTATAATTTCAAATTCTAATTAATGAAAAAATATACTCCATTTATATTATTTCTTATAGTTGTATTTTTTACGGCATGTGTTGAGCCTTTTGAACCTGAGATAGAAAAATATGAAAATATATTAGTTATTGATGGTCTGATTTCTAATTATCCAGGACCATATACTGTAAAAATTTCACGAAGTTTTCCATATTATGAGAAAGTACAGGAAATGGTTTCAAAAGCCTTTGTTAAAATAATTGGTAGTAATGGAACTGAAATAATATTAGATGAAATAAATAACGGAATATATCAAACAGATAGTAATTTCCAGGCTCAAGTTGGAATAGAATATAAATTACATGTTGAAACTCCAGATACTATGACCTATGAAAGTGAATTTGAAGAAATAAAAAATCCCATTGATATTGATTCTATTTACTTTTTATATGAAATCAAATATTCGATTGCAGATGAAGAAAATATTGCTGGTGTACAAATATTTCTTGATACCCACGACCCAAATAATGACACAAAATATTATGCATGGGAATATGAAGAAACATGGAAATATTCAGTACCATTTTATTCGGATAAATTTGCCGATAAGTACTATTGTTTCAAATCATCTAAACCAAAAGAACTACTTCTGGGAACTTCTGAAAACTTAAACAGGGATGAAATTAAAAGACACCCTATTACTTATGTTGGAGGTAATACTCCTAAACTTCGTTATAAATATAGTATTTTAATTAAACAATACTCATTATCAGAAAAAGCATATCAATATTTCAAATTTCTAAAATCAATAAATGAAAGTGGTGGTTCACTTTTTGATAAAACCCCAACTTCAATTTACGGTAATATTCACAATATAAATGATTTAAACGATCCGGTATTAGGCTTATTCCAGGTTTCAGGCATATCGGAAAAAAGATTTTTTATTGACAGAAAAGATATTGGTCATAATTTTTACACAGAAACCGGGTTCGGTTATTGTAAATTTCAATATACTGAATTATCAGATAGTAATGCAACTGACAGTCTATTGAGATTCAATTATATTATTATTGACACTAATTCTTTATCTGAGATAATAAATTTTACCACTGATAGCTCCTGTTTTGATTGTACGCAAACCGGGACAAATATTGTTCCTGATTTTTGGGAAGAATAGTGATTTTAACATTATAAATATATGAGATTATTTTTTAATATAATTCTTGCGTTTTTAAGTATTTTGTGTTTTCCTCAACCTGTTGAAAAAGATATTATTAATTATAATTTATACGAGCAAGTTGATTTAAATACAGACAGGGAAACTTATTTATCAGGCGAAACTATTTGGTTAAAAGTAAATACATATGAAGGAAATTTTAAAATCCCTGTCAAATTAAGTAAGATTGTTTATGTTGAATTACTTACACAGGATAATATTCCTGTACAGCAAGAAAAGCTTTTTTTGGAAGATGGAAAAGGTTCTGGATATATTGAAATTCCAAGGCATTTAAAAACTGACTATTATTATATTAGGGCCTATACAAATTATATGAAAAATTATGGGTATGAACATTTTTATCATCAGAGAATCAATGTTATTAATCCTTTTGAGAAGCTTGATAATAACGTTTCAGATGTTGTAAATATTGACCCATTAATCATTTTATTTTATCCTGAAGGAGGCCTAATTCTGTCAAATCAAGAAAATATTATAAGTTATAGGGTACAAAATCAAAATGGGAAAGGAGTGAATTTTACTGGTTATTTGACAGATTATCAGGAAAATATTTTAGATACTATCCACACCATAAAGAATGGGTTTGGCTATTTCAAATTAAATCCTTTAACTAACCAGAAGTACTTTATTGAATATTATATTAATAATGAGAAATTTAAAGTTAAATTACCTAATATAACCAATGAAGGAATAAAATTAAAAGTAAATAACTTAGGAGATAGCCTGCAAATTATGTTGATTTCTAACAATAATTTACCTTATTCAATGAAGTTAACTGCAAGTTATCCAGGGTTGGAATATTTATTAAAAAAAATAAACACAAATAAAAATCAAATAGTTATTCCTAAAACAATGTTTTACAGTGGTATTTGTGAAATAATGTTATATAATGAATCAACAATATTATCAAGTCGACCAGTATTTATAAGTAATAACGATAGTATATATTTTGATGTTAAAGTCCCCAAAAACACATTTTCTAAAAGAGAGAAAGTTAATATAGATATCAAAAGTCATTTAAAAAATAATAATAGCATTAATTCTAATATAGGTATATCAGTTACGTTATTACCAGATAGCCTGCAAAGCATCAATGCATTCTACAATAAATATTCCTTTAAAACACAATATAATAAACTCTTATTTAGTACCACTAATGTAAGAAGCAACCTTATTGACACACTTATTTTGGCTCACAATCAAAGCAATATAAAAACAGGTCGCTCAAACTACCTTCCTGAAATGCGAGACGATTTAATAAATGGAACAATTATTAATAAAAACACAAAAGCACCGGCAGAAAAAGTTACCGTATATCAATCCATTGTTGATAGTGTTGGACAATTAAAAGTAACAAAGACAAATCAAAAAGGACAGTTTTATATTATTTTAAATAAATACAATAATAATTCAGATATAGTAATTTCAGTAAAGGACACAACAAATGACTATATAATTAATTTAGAAGATGAATTTATTGCTGAATATATTAAAATAGTCAAAGAAATATATATTCCTGAAAAATCATTAGATAATTATATTCAGCGAAAAATGATTAATGTCCAGGTTATAGATGCTTATTCTGACTACATTTCAAAAAATGAAAACGCATATAATTTAAATGAAGTTAATTTTTATGGTAATCCGGATATTAGTTATTTATTTTCAGATTATATAAAATTACCTAACGTTGATGAGTTTATCTTTGAAATTGTTCGTGGGGTGCTTGTTGTAAGAAGAAATAAGAAACGTTATATCAAAATTATCTCAGCAAATACTCAAAATATTATTGGAGATAACCCATTAATAATCATAGATGGAGTTCCGGTTTACGATTATAATGAAGTTTTAAATTTAAAACCTGAAAACCTTAAAACAATAAGTGCAGTTTGGGAAAAATATTTTTACCAGGATCAAATGTATGACGGTATTTTAGATATTGTTTCTAAGGAGGAGAAATTTTCAAAATTGAAAATTCCAAAAAATGCAAACCAATATGAAATAAAAGGAGCACAGCGAAATATAATATATCCGGAAATTCTCAATGACCGTATTCCAGACTATAGAGATGCTCAATATTGGAATGGCAGTTTAACAACAGATATAGATGGGAATGCTAGTGTTTCTTTTAGTGCTGGAGATGCAATCGGGACATACATCATAAAATGCTTTGGATATTCTGAAAATGGTATATTTGGCATAAATTTTGAGAATATCATTAACATTGAAAATTAATTAATTGTATTTTTAGATCATTCTTAATTATCCCGTTTTATTATCGATATGCATAATTTAAAATATAAATTATTCTATTTTGCTTTCCTAACTCTCTCACATAATTTATTTTCACAACAATTTATAACTGATACTACTTATATTAACTTACATAAAGATACCATTAAAATTAATGCAAGAATAAACCAAATTACCGATTCAAGAATAACAAATAACGTATTAAAAATTGGAGAAAAAAAAAAGTACTACCTTTTTACTATCGATCATTATTATTGTACTAAAAATCCGCTTGCATTAGAAATTAAACAGTCCATTATTTGTGATACAACATCAACATTATCTTTTAACATTAATATAGATACAATTATTATTGAACCCATAACTAAAGGCTATTCAAAAGGCACTTCTCTTTTTACCAAGTTAAGTATCAATTATTCAGATAGTAATTCTTCTTATAATTCATTAGGAAGTTTAATTCAAGAAACAATATACAAACCAAAAGCATTTTCTGGAAAAAAAACAGAACCTTATCAGGAAGCTTTTAATTTATGGGAAAAAAAAATTGCAGCTGATCTTAACTTTATATCTTCGCAAATATCCAATAATAAAATACCAGATTTATATAACCTAAAAAACTTTGATTATAAATTTATAACTAATCTTTATACAGGTGCAGTTTTTCATCTAGGATTGAACGGTTTTCTGATTGATGGTGAAGTCTATTTTTCAAAACCTGAAACAAGTAATAAATTTAAAAGAAACACAAGTCTTTTAAGATACAGACAGAGCAGTAATTTCAAATCACTTGAGTTTAATATAATGAATGAAAATATTAATTTCAGGTTAAATTCAAAATATTTAGCGCAATTTAGATCAGGTTTGTATTTTGGTTTAAATAACTGGGAAGATATAAAGGAGAATAAACATCCGATATATGATTTATTCATGCTGGATTTTTCGGCTAGTCAATTAATAATGTTTAATCCTTTAGAAAAAAATTCAATTATTGCAGGGGCCGGAATAACAGAAAGTGCATATTATATATATACAAAAAATGTAAAATTTGATCCGTATGTTACCATTTATATTGGTATAAAATTTTAATGAAAATGGTAAGGTTTTTAAAAATATCAATTATTTTGTTTGCTTGTATTTTAGGCAATATATATTCTCAAAATAACACTATTTCAGGATATATAATTGATGAAAATACTGGTGAAACAATAATTGGAGCTACGGTTTTATTAAAAGGAACATTAAATGGCACAATCTCGGATATTAATGGGTTTTTCACTTTATCGAAAATCCCTGATGGAAAAATCAATATTAAGATTTCGCATATTAGCTATAATACTCAAGATTTAAATCTTGATATTCATCAGAAAAACACTATATTAAATTCCATAAAATTATCTCCCGATCTGAAAAGCATCAACGAAGTGGCTATAGTTGAAATAAAACCTGATGAAATTGGAGATAAGCAGGTTGAAATATCACAGCTTGAAATTACTCCAAAAGCTATTCAAAGCATTCCGACTGCCCGTAACGATATATTTAAAGCTATAAAATATTTACCAGGGATTGGAGATGGCGAAACATTTTCACCATTATATTCTGCCAGAGGTGGCGATCCATCGGAAAACATGGTTATGCTTGATGGTGTTGTCATGTATAACCCCTACCACTACGTTACTGCTTCAGGTATTTTTAATGTTCAAACTGTAAAAAAGATAGATATTTTAGTAGGTGGTTTTGGGGCTGAATATGGCGGAAGAAATTCTTCAATATTATATATCACAACTAAAGATGGAAACTTAAATGAAACACATGGAGAAATTGAGCCTTCAACAACCCATACTAAAGCTTTTATTGAGTTTCCAATAAATGATAAAAGTTCGATAACAGCTGCAGCCAGGTATTATTATGATTTACCTGGGACTTTTATTTTTGGTAGCAGAAGTTGGTTTTACGATGTTAATCTATCATATACAAATAGGTTAAATAATAAAAACAGGCTCACTTTAAAAATGTTTTCATCGCTTGACAGGATCAATCAAAATCCTAATGCATTCTTTTCTTACTTTTCAGGAACTTTCGAAGATATTGATGTTTATGATGATATGGAGATTGATATGATTAACAATTGGGGAGCACATGCAATTACAGCCATTTTAAAAACAATTATATCACCAAAAATATATTTACGAACCCAGGTTTATGGTTCTTTTCATTCTTCAGACAATTATAGCGCAATGAAATTCAGGTTTCCAATTGAAGAAGATGGCATGCTTATCAAAATGGATTACAATACTTCGTTTAAAAGCAAAATTCATGATTTGTCAGCAAAAACGACTTTGAATTATAATGTAACTAATAATAACACAATTAAATTAGGCCTCGAGTATAATGATTATTATTTTCGAAATTCTGCTATTATTAATGATATCGATAAAGGGAAAACAGTTCGTGCTCCCAATTTAATCAGTGCATTTATGGAAGATAAAATTACTTTTGGGAGACTAATTATACGTCCCGGATTAAGAGCCGCAAATTACAATTATTATGGCGATTGGTTAATTGAACCACGTATTAACGGAACTTTTAATGTTACAAATAATTTAAAGATAAATGCAGCCTGGGGCCAATTCAATCAATATATAATAAGCATGAATACGCAAGAATATGAAGTTAACCAGATGCTTGATTATTATTATCCATTGAAAAACAAAAAACCTTTGCAATCAACTCATTACATGTTGGGTTTTGAAAAAAATATTTCCTATCACTCAAATGTTTCTGTTGATTTTTACTATAAAGATATGACTACTACCTATATGTTCGATTTAAATGAAAATGAAATAGAACGATTTTCATTTTCCGATATTCTTTTAACAGGAACTGGTGAATCTTACGGTGCAGAAATTTTATGGAAAGGCAACTGGAAAAAATTATCTGGTTGGGTAAGTTATGGATATGCAAAATCTACACGAAGTTATCCTGAAATTATGGATGGAAAAAAATTCTTGTTTGATTATGATCGGACACATTCTCTTAAAACCATTGTAAATTATAAGATTACTGACAAAATTGATTATAATACAAGTTTACTTATACTTACAGGATTGCCCCGGACAATTGAACGCACACAGCAAAGTTATTTCTATTATGAGCCAGCTACTAATCAATATGGCTTCTATTTTTTTGGAATTAATGAAACAAAGAATAATGCCAGGCTCCCATTTTATTTAGGACTTGATTTTGGAATTAAAAAAGAAATCAGAAGTGGCTTCGGCTATGATTTAATGAATTATTTCAACTTTAAAGAATCATATTTGAATGTAACGGTATCAAATGTATTATTTATAAGAAGAAACGTAATCTGGTATTTTCCTATTTCCACTTGGGATAAATATTTACCTTTTGGAATAAATTTTTTACCTAGTTTTTCTGTTGGTTATACTTTAAAATTTTAAAATGATAAAAGCAGTTAAAAAAACAATATACTTCTTTTTTTTAAGCATAATAATTATGCATATAATTACTAGCTGTTCAGAAGATACTGCTGTTGATATTCTTTTAGGAGGTCAGCCAAAATTTAAAACTGATGAAGGATATGATAAAAAATTAAATGTGTTTGGTGTATTAAGGCCTGATTTCATTGAAAATTATTCTCAATCATTCATTCATCTTGAAAGAACTTTAGCTGCAGTGAATGATTCAATAAATGGAGAGTTGTTTATTACAGATGCTATAGTAAATTTGTATTTAGAAGAAAATAATTCAATTATTGATACATTCTATTTTGAATTTCAGAATCCGGATTCTTTTTTCAATATTTTTGAATATAGAGATACTACATTTTTACCAATTGCTAATCAAAAATATTATTTGAATTGCATAGCCCCCGGTTATGAATCAATTCATGCTGAAACAATTATTCCAAGCCAACCTCAATTATCGGGTAATATAAAAGTAAACAATAACTATATAAGTTTTGATTTAATTAATGATAGTTCTGCTTATTTATATGATATATATGTAATTGACAATGAAGATTTTGAATACAAACGAATTATGCCATCAGATGAATTATTAACAGAAGTAGATATTAAACCTGAATTTACAATAACCAATAGTGCTTATATAATTGTTTATAGTTACGACATAAACCTGGCAACATACTTTTCGTATTCAAACAATTTTATAAAGCCAGGTGCATACAGACCTACAATAACAACAGTAGAAGGAGGTTGTGGCTGTTTTGGCTCGATGAATTTTGCAGTATTTACAGGATTAAATAATTAAAATTATTTGTGTCTTTCTTTTAATTTTTGAATAACATCTTCAATCCGATAATTCTTCGCACTTAATAATACGAGTAAGTGGTACATCAAATCAGCAGCCTCGTTTAAAAATAATTCATCATTATTATCTTTTGATTCAATTATTAATTCAATAGCCTCTTCGCCAACTTTTTGACTGATTTTATTAATTCCATTTTGAAATAATTTAGTTGTGTATGAACCTTCTGGTAGATCTACTTTACGTTTATCAATTAAATCCTGTAGGTAAATTAAAAAATCTGAGTTTTTATTATTTTCTGACATACTTGATTTGTTAGTTGTTGAGTTTAAATGTTTTCTATTTTCAATTTAAAAGTCATTTTTCATTAATAGTCATTGGTAGTCATTTATTGTGAATTGCACCTACTGATTACAGATTACTAATTACTGATTACCGTTTACTTTCTTATTTCAATTCCTTTTGCAATTAAATATTTCTTCAACTCAGGAATAGCAATTTCCTTAAAGTGAAAAATACTGGCAGCTAAACCAGCATCAGCTTTTCCTGTTGTAAAAACTTCAGCAAAATGTTCCATGGTTCCAGCTCCACCTGATGCTATTATAGGTATTGATAACTGATCAGAAAGTTTTGCTAAAGCATCGTTGGCAAAACCATTCTTAGTTCCATCATGGTCCATCGAAGTAAACAATATCTCCCCTGCTCCTCTTTCTTCAACTTCTTTCGCCCAGATATATAGTTTTTTCTCTGTTGGAATTCTACCTCCATTAACATAAACAGTCCATTCATCTTCCTTAATATGCTTTGCATCGATTGCTACCACACAAAATTGGCTTCCAAAATTTAATGCAATATCATTCACAAGTTGTGAATTCTTAACAGCTGAAGAATTAATAGAAATCTTATCAGCCCCAGCACTAAGTAATATTTCAGCGTCTTTTAATTCACTTATACCTCCACCAACTGTAAAAGGAATATTTAAATTTTCAGCAATTCTTCTTACTAATTCAGCAAAAGTTTTCCTGCCTTCATGTGAAGCTGTTATATCCAAATATACCAGTTCATCTGCACCTTGCTCAGCATATAGTTTCCCTAATTCAACTGGATCGCCTACATTTTTAATATTTACAAAATTTACACCTTTTACAGTTTGTCCGTCACGAACATCAAGGCACGGCACAATTCTTTTTGCTAACATTTTTATATATATTTTTTTAAATCAACTAATTTTATAATCCCATCATAATAAGCTTTCCCGATAATTACTGATTTAATTCCAATTTTAATTAATTCATCCAAATCGTTGACTTTTGAAACTCCTCCACTAACTATAAAATTTATGTCTGGAATTTCATTAATTAGTTTTTGATATAAACTAAATGAAGGGCCTTCAAGCATCCCATCCTTGCTTATATCAGTACAAATAACCTGCTTAATGCCTTTTTCTTTGTAATTTTTAATGAATTCAAAAAGGTCTAATTCAGTTACATTCAGCCATCCACTTATTGCAATTTTAAGATCTTTCACATCAGCGCCTAAGATCATTTTTTCTGAACTATAGGTTTTTATCCATTTTTCAAATAATTCAGAATTTGTTGCAGCAACGCTGCCAATATTAGCAAA
>CAZBZX010000132.1:0-10574 GCA_964496465.1 uncultured Bacteroidales bacterium | reverse complement strand
AATTCGGAAGTTGAAGAAATGAGAACTTTTGCCAGGAGGAGGCCAAATATTGTTCTTGAAGATATAATGAATCAATATCATATTGATGATACTGTGCTAATTTCAATTACAGTAGATGAATCTAAATATGGTACTGTTTTTATAAATAATGTTAATATTACAGATACTACATTTAATGGTAAATTCTTTAAAAACATTCCTCTTCAAATAAAGGCAATACCAAATATAGGATATGAATTTTCAAGCTGGAATGGAATTAACTCTAATTCAAATAAAGTTACTTTTATTCCCTCATCAGATACTTCAATTACTGCTGAATTTGTTGTTTCATCAATGAATATTCTACCAGGTCTCATTTCAAAAGATACCGTATTAACTAAAGAAAATTCGCCTTATTATGGAGTAAGCGATATCATTGTTGATTCAGCAATCACATTACAAATTAACGAAGGTGTGGAGATTATAATGCCTGAAAATGCAAGTTTTTATATCTATGGAAATTTAATAATTAATGGCAGTTCTGAAAATAAAGTAAAAATAAAAAATAACGAAATAATTGAATCAAACTCATGGGGCGCTTTATGCTTTAAAAATACTACAGAAACATCAATTTTAAAAAACCTGGTTCTTGAAAATCCAACAAGAGGTAATAATCCTTATAATTTTATTGCCGCTATTTCAGCCTATAATTCTGATTTAATTCTTGATAGTATTGAAATTCAAAATATTTCAACCCAACCTATTTTTACCAAATATGGAAATACAATAGAATTAAAAAATTCCACCCTTCATTCATTGGCCACCTGCGATTTAATTAATGTAAAATATGCCGGTTATGCTCTTGTAGAAAATTGTAATTTAATTGGCAATAACGCTTATGATACAGATGCTATCGATTATGATGAGATTTCAGATGGTATTATAAGGAATAATTATATTCATGATTTCGAAGGATTAAATAGTGATGGGATTGATTTAGGAGAAGGATCAAAAGATATATTCATATTCAATAATAAAATTTACAATTGCACCGATAAAGGAATTTCTGTTGGACAAGCTTCCACAGCTGAAATAGAAAGAAATATAATAGCTGATTGTAATATGGGTATTGGAGTAAAAGATTTTAGTTCTTTTATTACAGCTACAAATAATACTTTATATAGAAATAATATTGGGATAGCCTGTTTCGAGAAAAACTTTTTAAATGGAGGGGGAATTGCCATAGTTCAAAATACCATTATTGCTGATTCGAAAATCAGTCCGGTTTTTGTAGATGATATGTCCTCATTATCAATATCCTATTCGGTTTCGAATACAGGTCAGCTTCCCGGATATAATAATTTAACAGATGATCCTGAAATGATTCATCCGGAAAAATATAATTTCAACTTATTAAAAAATTCTATTTGTATTAACGCAGGAGACCCAAGTTCGCAAAAAGATGATGACGGAACTGCTTCAGATATTGGTGCAATCTATTTTCATGAATTTGAAAATCAATCGGTTGTAATAAATGAGATCAATTATTATCCTTCCCCGGGATTTAATAATAGTTCATGGATTGAACTGTATAATTCCAGTGATCAATCAATTGATTTAACAAACTGGAAATTAATTATATCAGACAAGAATTTTACAATTCCATCAGGGACAAGCATAAATAGCAATAATTTCTTAGTAATCTGTTCTGATATTAAATTATTCAAAGTAAAACATTCGACAATTTCAAATGTAATTTCTTTTTCAAATTTATCGTTTAATCATACTTCAGATAGCATTTTACTTGTTAATTCCAATTCAATAAATATAGATTCTATAATATATACTAATCAAATCCCTTGGCCAGATAATTTAAATGGTTCAGGTTTTACTTTATCACTCATTAAACCTTACCTGGAAAATAGCGATCCTGTTAGTTGGAAAAAAAGTTATATTATGGGAGGAACACCAGGTGAAAATAATGATTTTAGTCCTTTCAAAAAGGGAATTATTATTAATGAAATGTTAGCAAGTAATTCAAATACCGTACAGGATGAATATAATGATTTTGATGATTGGATAGAATTATATAATTCAGCTGACAGAGCAATTGATATAACCGGGTTGTACATTACTGACGATTTAAATCTGAAAACAAAATACCGTCTTCCATATGCAGATTCAAATAAAAATATTATCCCTGCGAAAGAATATAAAATAATATGGGCCGACAACGAACCATTACAAGGCTTATTTCATCTTAATTTCACTTTAAATTCAAATGGTGAGCAATTGGGTTTAATTAGCGCTAATGGAAAAGATGTTGTTGATTCAATAAGCTTTCCCGCTTCAAGGCAAAATATAAGTTACGGTCGAAAGCCTTATGATAACCAAAAATGGGCTTACCTTGATCCTACTCCTCTGGCCATGAATAAAGATCTGATACTTGAAAATATCATCCAGCATAATAATCAGAATATTGAACTATTTCCAAATCCCACAAATGCTTTTTTAAATATTCGAGTTCCAAAAACAGAATATACAACTTTAACATTTTCGATGTTTAATCTTTTAGGACAATTGGTTTACTCAAAAGACATTTCAAACGACTATCATGATATAAAAACTATTGATATTTCTGCCTTTGAGAAAGGATTATATTTGATTCAAATTGAACTTGATGATGAAGTTTATACTAATAAAATTATACTAAAATGAATTCCTATATAAAATATTTAATATTGTTTGCAGTTGTTATAAATCCATTTAAACTGATTTCCCAAACAGATACTGTAAAAAAAATAATCTTTATTCCACATCCACGTAGTGATGATAAAGTAAATCAATCTTCAAATAATACCATTGAATACATTGATTTTTCAAAATTTGATATGAAAATACTGGGTGGTGATTTAACCTATTATACAAGTACTAACGCAACTTCAATGGAATACTGCAATACTGTTTATGATTTGAGTAATGTTAATACACTATGGACATTAGGTAACCATGATACTCAAGACAGATCGTTGATTGAGAATTACACTTTGCGTCCATCTTATTATGCATATTATAAGGACAGCATAACGTTTGTAATACTAGATACTGAACTGGATAAAGACGGATTTATTTACAGTAATATTTCCGGTGATCAATTAACTTTTTTTCAACATCTTACAGATACAATTTCAATATCAAAATATTTAATTATTGCTCATCACCGCATACTTTGGATGTTAAATAATGAAGATATGAAACCCTATAAAGATTCCGTTGGGGCCAGCACGCGTGAAATGGATACGTCGAATTTTTATGCAGAAGTATATCCATTAGTTCAAAAAGTTAAAAGTAAAGGAATCCCAGTGCTATTTTTAGGAGGAGACAGATCAGATATTATTATTGATTACGAACCTGAAGACAGCATTAATATGCTCACTGCAGTTATGGTACCCGAGTTTTCTGATGAAAAAAATAATGTGTTGATCCTTAAACAAAATTTAAACTCAACTCAATTAACGTGGGAATGGGTGTCACTAAATGATATTGAAAAAGTTAAATTCCCAGCTACTTCACCGAATCTTTATAAAAAATTAATTTATCTTCCTCATATATATAGTGTTGCCACACATGATGTTATAAATTCAATAAAATTAATTGATTATTCCAAGTTTGATATGATAATGCTTGGGGGCGATTTAAATTATTCCTCATCTGCAAAAATAGAAACCCTTGAAAAACTAGATACCCTATTTAATCTCAGAAGTGAAACAACACTATGGTCTCTGGGCAATCACGATGTGGATAACCGTGATAATTTAATGCAGGTTACCCAAAAGAACACTTTTTATTCCTATTATGCCGATAGTGTTACATTTCTAGTTTTAGATACAGAATTAGATGCAGAAATAAATAATTATGTATTTAAAAATAGCTTTTTCTCAGGCGAACAACTTGAGCTTATAAAAAATGTTACGGATACCATTTCAAAATCGAAATATTTATTTGTATTGCATTACCGATTAGTATGGATGTTAGGCATTCCTGAACTGGAACCCTATTTAGATTCGGTTGGAAAAAGTACTTACGAAATGGATACAGTAAATTATTACCAGGAAGTATATCCAAGATTGCAAGAAGTTAAAAAGAGGGGAATTGAAATAATTTCCCTTTCTGGGGATAAGATTAGCACTAATCTTATATATACTCCCGAGGACAGCATGACATTTCTAATTTCTACTATTATTTCAGATAAAGGAGACGATGATAATTATGCCATCATTTTTAAACAAAATCGCAATACACTTGATATAACCTGGGAATTTGTTCCAATAAGCGAAATAGAAAAAATAGAAATTCCTCCAGATACTTCAACCTCATTAAATAATTCGTTTTTAAATCATGCAAAAGTTTTTCCGAATCCTTCAAATGGCCATTTTACTGTTGAATTGGATGGACTGGAACTTTCAAAATTAGAAATATTTAATATTATAGGTGAAAAAATTGATTGTAATATAAATTATTTCAATAATAATTCGGCTGAAATTGAGATTAAAAATACAGGTATTTATTTTATAAAAATCTCATTATCAAATGCTAATATTGTAAGGAAAATTGAAATTTACTAAGATCTAAATTTTATTAATAAGAATTTTTAAATAAAAATAATTGAAATATATACAGTTTTAATTATTTTTGCAGTCCCTGAAAAAAATACGGGCCCATAGCTCAGCTGGTTAGAGCACCTGACTCATAATCAGGGGGTCGCTGGTTCGAGCCCAGCTGGGCCCACTAAAGCTACTTAGAAATAGGTAGCTTTTTACTTTGGTTTCAATAATGGAAATTTGAACTAAATTCGATTTCATTACAACCCTCAATAGAATTTCCTAGTTTATTTAAAAAGAATTTCATTATCAAGTTATTTGTATAATTAAACTGTTCTATGTTACATAAATGATCAGAATCTTTAATTGTAGTAAATATTGAATTTTCAAATGAAGTTGAAATTTCTTTGCAATATTCAGGTTTTGTAAAGGAATCGTTTTCTCCGGTAAAAACCAACACCGGTGATTTAAACGTAAAATTATAATCTGATTTCTCAAGATATATTAACCTTTTTGTATTTTCAATATATTTTAATCTGCCCTCTTCATCAAGCCTTTCAATTATTTTAAACAACACACGTCTTACTGCGCTATACCTTTTTATATTTTCTTTTTTATTTACGTTCATTATAATATTAAGTACCTCTTCGGCAAATTTATCCATTTCATTATTATAAATCCTAGTAAATGTATTTTCAGTTTGTTTAAGCATGTGTGATGGAAAATTTTTCATTGTACCAATTAGTGCAAGATGAGAAACTAATTCCGGATATTTATCAGTAAAAACAATTCCAATTGGAGTACCATTGGATGCTGCAAGAAGTTCAGCTTTTTTAATATTTAAATGTTGAAATAATTCAAAAAGTGAAGAAACTAAAAAATCTAAATCATATTCATGAGGAAGTATATCAGACTTCCCAGATCCGGGCACATCAACTAATATTACAGTCGAAAATTGAGTATAATATTCTAAGTACTTGTTCCACGATTGCATATTTTGAAAAGCACCACTTAATGCTACAATAGGATTGCATTTTTTATTACCTGATTTTGTTATTATACAATAATAATTGAATCCGTTAAAATTAAATTTATACTCCTTTCTCATTTAATTATTTAATCTAATTATCATTTTTCTGAATCATACCAAATTACAAAATAAATAAAAGTTTATCAACTCCAATGTACAATTAAAATATTAAAAAAATAATTCCTAAATTGAGGCATGACTAAAAAGGAATCATCTCCAATATTAGAGCTTAACTTTCGTAAATCGAAGCCGCTTCTTGCTTTGTGGCAAATATTTTATAGCGAAAGAAGAAATGTTCTAATATCTTTACTATTATTAACCATAAAACATTCCCCCGCTCTATTTCTCCCAATTATAGTTGGAAATGTGATAAATGCAATTGTGTATCTTGGGCCAAATACACTGAATAATATTCTTTTTAATACAGCTTTTATCTTTGTTTTATTATTACAAAATATTTTTACCCATACCTATTTTATTAAATATTTGAGTAAGGCCAACAGATCGGTTGAACATAACCTCAGGTATGCTTTAATACGAAGGATGCAGGAATTATCTATTGCCTTTCACAATAATTTTGAATCAGGACGGCTTCAAACAAAAGTATTACGCGATGCTGAATCAGTCGAAATCCTTTCCCGACAATTAGTCAATACCGTATTTATAGGAATTTTAAATGTTTTATTTGCGCTTATAGCAACAATCGTTTACAACTGGCAAATTGCTTTATTCTTTTTACTAACCATTCCTATGGCAATGATTATTAAAAAATTCTTTCAGAAAAAAATGATCGCCTCCAATAAAGAATACAGGTCTCAGTTGGAAAATATGTCTGCCCGCGTAAGTGAAATGTTACAAATGATACCTATTGCCCGGGCTCATGCTGTTGAAGACTTAGAACTCAGGCAAATGGGTAAGCAACTACAAATGGTAAAAGGTAAAGGAATAAGACTGGATGTGGTAAACGCATTTTTTGGAGCATCATCTTGGGTAAGTTTTCAAGTTTTTCAGTTTATTTGTTTGCTAGTAACTGCATATATGGCTTATAAAGGTTTTATAGCTATTGGATTAATTGTTACTTTCCAGGGATTTTTTGCCATGATTATAAATGCCGTTAATTCCATTTTAACTGTTTATCCTGAATTAAACAGGGGTATAGATTCAATTCAATCGCTTGGTGAAATTTTAGAATGTCCTGATATTGAACTTAATGAAGGTAGAAAAAAAGTGTCAAAAGTAAATGGGCATTTTATTTTTGAAAACATAAATTTCTCTTATACCAATAATAATGAAAAGGCTTTATATGATTTTTCTTTGGAAGTAAAACCAGGAGAAAGTATTGCTATTATTGGTGAATCCGGTTCTGGAAAATCTACCTTAATGAACCTAATTATTGGTTATAGGAGGCCTTCTACTGGTAAGATTTTGCTTGATGGTCATAATATGCAGGAAATAGATTTACGCACTTATCGAAGACATTTAGCTGTTGTTCCACAAAATACGCTTCTCTTCTCTGGTTCAATTCGGGAAAATATTTTATATGGAATTGAACGCTCTGATATTTCTGACAACTATCTAAATAAAATAATTGAAATGGCAAAACTAGATGAAGTGATCAATAATTTGCCAGATGGACTTGATACTTTAATTGGGGAACATGGCGATAAACTTTCAGGAGGGCAAAAACAACGTATTGCGATTGCAAGAGCTATAATAAGAAATCCATCTGTTATTATATTTGATGAAGCTACTTCGTCGCTTGATATTGAATCCGAAAAATACATTCATGATTCAATTAAAAAAATTATCAAAGGACGTACTGCATTTATTGTGGCACATCGATTAACCACTATTAAAAATGCTGACCGTATTGTTGTACTTAGTAAAGGACGTATAGCTGAAATAGGATCGCATACAGAACTAATCGCGAAAAATGGCATATATACCAAAATGGTAGCTATGCAGACAACATAGTAACAATATAAATATAAATTGGAAATAATAATTTCCAATTTTCTTGATATATTAATATTTAAAAAAAGGCCTAAATGCATATTAATCAGCATAAAGGCCTTTTAAATTAAATCTTTAATTCTACTTAATACAACCGCATTATATTACTTTAATTTTTACAGTTTGAGTTTTTGTAACATTTTGAGAAGTAATTTTGGCCACACATAAATAAAAACCTGCTTTAAGATTTGCCTTACTTATTAAATCTGTATAATTTCCTGCTACCATTTTTCCTTCTCTAATACTTTGAACTATTTTTCCATCCATTGCAACCAAAGATATTGAAACATATGCATTCGATTCGAGTTGATATGAAACCTGTGCTTCAGTTATAACTGGATTTGGATAAACATTTAATTTTATAGAATTTAAAGCATTTTTTGAAATGCTTGTAATAATCGGTGTTGTATCTCCTGGAGTTGAAGTTGCTGATAAAATTTTAATTAACTCTATTCCATTTCCAGTTCCAAGATCTTTAGTGTACTGTTTATCCGTTGGATTATTCCAGTGTTCGTGAACTCCCAGGCTACCAATAGAAGTTCCATCATCTTCAGGATCATATGATATATCTTCTGGCCAGTTGCTTGGATCAGCCGCCTGATGAAGATAATCATCAACTGCTGGGAAAAATGGCCTGTCATTAAAATATTCATTATTATCAGCTTCAGCCCTTAAAAAATCTATACAAACCGACTCAAGAGCTACTTCATCCTGAGAAATGAATAAAGAACTTGGAAAATCATCATTAAAAGGGGCCATCCCCCACTTAACCGGCATATCTGTTGCTTCAATTCCACCCCATAATCCGTCAACAACAAAAAGTACGGTATTTAATCCAAGTTTTTCATGGCCCATTAAATCAACTAATACCCTGTACATGCTATAATCACCACGAACTCCGGTTGTCAATACATCATTATCAACAGTTGAAATTAATCCATCATGAAGATGAAATGATCCATATCCATATCCTGGATGGTCACCATGTGAACCAAAGTGTAATTTAGCACATAAAGTAACACCCCCTCTTGCATGTGCTTTGAGCGCCGCCATATTTATCATATAGTCAGCATCATACATTTCCTGCATGAGATTATCGCTTATTGCATCTGGCATTTCATCTCCCTTATCAGAATAAAATATTACATCATCTGTCCATCCTGCTGATGTTGTTCTCCCTAAATCGGTATGATCTTCCTTATCAAGAATTTTAACATCAGGGTATCTTGAATGAACAGCATCATACAAACTTTTATAAACATGGGTCATTGGTTCACCTACGTAAATATTTTCTTGTGAAATATTACAACTATCAACTAATTGTCTGATAAAAGCAACTACTGTAGCTGGAGTTGTGTTTGCCATTGCGCAGTTACTTACTCCTGTCATGGCAGATCTGGTTCCTGTTTCGGATAAATCGCTCCTATTAATAGCCCAACCTGCCTGGCCATTATTAACTTTAATAAATATTGTCTGACCATCAGTATATCCAGATGCAGTACCTGTTTTTCCTTCGTTAAAATTCTTAAAAATCTCATCCCAGGAATCTTTTACAGTCTTTTTTCCACCCAATTCTCTAATTGATTTGTCAGCCATAACATTTATGGTATCCTGGTTATTATTTTTTTCCATAAAAAAAGCATCTGTAATAATATTTTTACAATCTTCATTGGTTGCTTCAGGATTCCATGTCCAAACAACACGGCCAGGGAAAATGCCTTTTCCAACACCCATTGGGTTATTCGAGCCATCGGGTAATTCGCCACGAGTAAAGCTCGTTGTGTGTGCATAAATAATTCTTACATCATTTAAATTAAATAGTATTAATAAAACCAAGCTAATAATAAGTGCAAAAACAGCTGACCAATATTTCGCATTTTTAAACCACGAAACTGACTTCTTGAAAAGCATGGTTATACCACCTAATGTCAGAATATACATTATAAATCCTGACATCACAGGAGCAGCAGCCTTCATACAAGGATATCCAGCCCTTTGTGGTTTTGGAATTACTCGAACTAAAAACCACACTGTTGAGGCTATTCCCGATACGATAAAAATAAATTTTGCTGAAAACCGAAAAGTACTTAATTTTTTTTTCAGCCTTCCAAAAATCTCAGAAAACCCATTGCTCTTTTTCATTATAAAATATTTAAGTTAAACAACTAATTATTAATGTTTTAATTTAGTCTATGAATTATATTCATTTCTTCCTCGCCCATTCATTATGCACACCCAAATTATGAATATTACCTATGAATTAAATCGAAGTATAGTAATAGATAAAATCAAAATTGATAAAATTAATAGAAATATTTTCTATTCCATTAATCAAAATTAATATAAAGTAAGCAATAATTGTTTAAAAATGAAAATATTTAACATTTTGAAAATTAATAGAGTAAATAATTGTTTAATTTTAATCTTTCTTTAATTCTTAGAATTATTATACCATTGATTTAATATAAAAAAATTAGAAGTAAATAATATTTCAGTTAAAACAGAATATTTTTTACATTTGCAACTTATTTTTTAAAATGAAATATTTAGACCAATATAATTTTTATTCTGAACGCCATTTTGTAGACGATTGGAAGGATTGTATACTGGTTTAAAAATTTCAATATTATTTACTAAAAATTTAAAGCCCGGTATGTTTATCCCGGGCTTTTTCTATTTATAACAATGAAAACTAAAATTTCAATATATTTCAGATCTAATAAAGGATTTTTAATCCCTCACCATTTTGGAGAATAAGGCTGTCTGAAATGTAAATATTAGCAATCACTAATATCTGGTTCAACAAGTCCTTGATTAAATATTACATGTTACCTACCGGATAATAAACAGTGAATTTGCTCAATACAAAGTTCGTAATACTTTTCAGACAGTCTTCAATATTTATTTATTTAGGAATTCAATTAGTAATTCCGCCTGTATTATTGGTCAAA
>CAZBZX010000131.1:4119-10583 GCA_964496465.1 uncultured Bacteroidales bacterium | reverse complement strand
TTACATCAGTAGCAGCCATTAAGGCTTCAGACTCCCAACTATGCGTTGCTATACCAATATATTTAGCTTTACCTGATGCCTTAATTTGTTCCATTGCTTTTAATGCTGGTTCAAAAAAAACAGACTCTCTTTTTGCTACAAAAGGTAAAATACATATATCTATATAGTCAACTCTAAGTCTATCAATACTTTCATTGAATTTATCAAGTAAAGCTTGAGTTTTAGTCTCTTCTGTAAACAGCCCTTCTTTATGATTAACTCCATCAGGCATTGCGCTAGTCATAATAATGAGTTTTTCTCTCGGATAATTTTTAGCTATCTCTCCTATCATCTTTTCATTTTGTCCATTGCCATAATAGGCTGATGTAGCTAATAATTTAACATTGTTTTCAATAGCAGCTTTAACTAGGTTCGGATTATCAGTATCGCCTGTACCCATACTAACTAAAGGTATTTTAATACCGGTACGACCTAATGTTCTGTAAATTATTTTGTTTTCCTTATCCTGCATTGATTTGGAATTACTTATTATTCCTGTTGGAATTATAGCAGAAACTGCAGCAGTTTTAATTCCACTTTTAAGAAAATTTCTCCTATTAAGTTTACTTGATGCCATAGGTTATTAATTTACGGTTAATTAATAACTCCAAGAAAATACAATATTTGTAATAATGCAAATTGCATTTAATCATTTAACAATCCTTTAACACATAACTTAAATAATTTATTATTATTCAGCAGGATCGTTCAAATAAGGATTTAATTTAATTTCTTCAGTTGGAACAGGTGCGAAATATATATTTGCATTTATATCTTCTTCCTGAGGCGGACCAGGTTGATCAGGATGCCTTAGCTCTGGTATTTCCTCAACCATTTCTAATCTAAGCAAATCAAACCATCTACCCTCGGGTTCGGCACAAAACTCCCATGCCCTCTCCCACACAACAGAATCTAAAAATAATTCTTGTGACAATCCTGTTTTTAAATCATATTCTGATTCTGTATATATATCTATCTTCTTTGCCCTTCTTCGCACCATATTTATTGCCTCGTATGCACTTTCATCTAATTCTCCAATATGTGCTTTAGCTTCAGCATAAGTTAATAAGGTATGGGCATATCGATAAATATAAATAATAAAACCATTATAGGAATCCAAAAATCCAAAATTATCGGTATTAATATTATAATGTTTTCTAAATTTCATTTCTGTGCAAAAATCAATCGTATCAAAATATACATAACCTCCTTGAAATGATGGATCTATAACTGAAGAATGGGTTTCAAAAATATACGGATAATTTAAATAAGTAATATCTCGCCTGTAATCTTTAGGAAAATTATTATAAAAATTTATTTCAGGATCAGGACCAAAGAAACTTGAATTATAAGATCCAAGTACAAGCCCACTTGTAAAATTATCACCTTGGTCATAATTATTAAATTCATTTGGGTATTCTGCAGGGAACCAGCAAGTATAATGACTAGCTAAAACTGCTTCAAAATATATTTCTGCATCTTCCCAGAGTGTTTCCATATCTTCCTCCAGTATAAATCCAAAATAATTTGCACTGTCAATTACTTCTTTAGCATATTTAGCTGCATTTGCATAACCTCTATTATCAAAAAGTGGAAACCCACCCATGGTTAAATATACTTCTGCCAATATTGCTTTTGCAGTTCCCCTATGAACTGATTTATAAGGAATTCGAGCTTGTTCGTTATTTGATGGTAAAAGTTTTACGGCCCTAATTAGATCGTTTTCTATAAATTTATATATATCTTTTGTTGTTGATTTTTGAACATGATAATCAATATCCAAATCAGTTATAATAGGTACTTCATTAAATATTCTTACTAACCTGAAATAACAATAAGTCCTGATTAAATATGCTTCACCAAGTACGCTTCTTTCCATAAATGAATTAGCTTCGTTTTCGAACTGAATAATTATATTATTTGTATTTATTATTGTTTCATAAAGATCTTCCCAGTACATCCTGGTTTTCTCGTTTAATCTTGTGTTATACTCTAAATTACTAAAACCTAATTCACAAGGTGTATAATATAAAAAATTACCTTGCCAATCATCTATTTTAGATCTATTTCCATAGTAACGAAGATCTATATCATCTCCATAAATTGTTTGAATGTAAAGGTTATTTGAACCAATAATTACAGCAAGTTTATGATAACATCCATTTATTGCAGTAGCCAAATCCTCATCAGTATTAATAATTCTAATGTTTACCGATTCATTGATATTATAATCTTCATGCAGAAGTTTATCGCAACTTGTTATTATAACGATTGATATTATAAACAAATACTTTATAAATATTGTATGTTTCATTTTATTTGTTCTTATTAAAGAGTTAAACCTAATTTAAAATATATTGCTTTAGGGTTTGGATATGCGCCACGATCAATTGCATAATCAGAAAAACCATTATCAGTATATATAGTCGCTTCAGGGTCGTAACCAGTATATTTTGTTATTGTAACTATATTTTCAAAGCTCAATGATAATTTTATATTAGCATATTTGAATAATTTAGCTTTAGGTTCGTATGAAAAGGTCAAGTTTTTTAGCCGAATAAAACTTGCATCATCAATAAAATATGATGATTCGTAAAACACAGACGATTCGATTCCCTGAATTGTATCCATAATCAGAGTATGAGCTTCCCTATTTACACCTGCCATAATTGAAGCTGCTTTAGTAGCATTGTATTTGTCAACTCCAATAACTCCGTACCATAAAAAATCAATATTAAAAGCTTTATATTTTATCGAATTGTACCAGTTAAAAGTCAGGTCCGGAATGGTTTTACCTATTTTAACTTTATCTTCATCAGTTAGTTTCATAGATTCTTTATCTGAATTCAGGTATATCAGGTTTTCATCTCTTACATAGTCATTATCGCTATTATCAATTTCAGAATTCCACTTACCCAAATACTTATAACCGTATATTCCTCCAAGTTCTTCACCATCTTCAATAATAAAATCTGGAATCAAAATATCATCATTGTAATAATATAATGTATCATTAGACAATTTATTTATTTTTTGCTGATTTTTTGATAAACTAAATTTAGCTTGCCATAATATATTTGATGTACTAACCGGAATTAATTCAAATGTGTATTCTTGTCCGTAATTCATCATCTCTCCAACGTTAACAAATACCCTTCCACCACCATAATATAAAGGTGCATCATATTGTAATATTAGGTCGCTATTGGTTTTGTGATATAAATCTATATTAAATTTGAGACGATCTTTAAATAAATTGATTTCAGTACCATAATTTACTTCTTCAATTTTTTCATGCTCAATGTTATGATTTGATAATTGTGATATTGAAGCCCCAAAATGAATAGTATCCCAATTATATGCATAGCTCGACCTTTTATATAAATCATTTGATAATCCATTTAGTGGATAATTCCCAACTTTACCCCAGTTAACATAAAAATTGAAATTATTGATCCAATTAATATTATCAAACCAAAATTCCTCAGCCATATCCCAGTTTAAAGCAATTGAAGGAAAAAAATCCTTTGTATTTACATATCTTCCTTCTTTTAGAAAATCATAATTTAAAGCTATAGATAAAAAATATTTCTTATTATAATTATAATTGAAATGACCAATAAATGAACGTATTTGACGTATTACAGCACCATTTTCACCAAATTTAGCTAATGAATACCTTGAATAAATGTTTTCCTGGTTTGTTAAACTTTGAATATCAATTGTTAATGAATCAACTTTCCAGTACACATTATCTTTATAATCCCTATAGCCTGTAATGAGATTGAATTCATTTAATTCAAAATTTTTATTATAGGTAAAATTGAATTGCTTGTTTAGAATGATATAATTTTCGGTTGTGCTTAAATAATTATTATCTCTATTGTACATATATCTATTAATCTCAGATGTTATATTGTACTTTTTTAGTGACACTGAAGATGACGCATTAAAAAATAAATTATCAATAATTCTGAATTTGGCCTTACTATGTATTGAATTTGATGTTATATCAAGCATTCGGGTTTCCTGAGTTATTAACGAATCGGTATCATCCCCTCTTAAAAGTGGTTCATAATAATGAACTATTTTTATTTCATCTTCATTATAACTCGAATTAAATTTATATTGTATGTCTCTTAAACAAGGAGGTTTGTTAATTCCCTCAAAAATTAAGTTATTACCTAAATAGCTGTCAAGATTATTTTTATTGTTTTGTTTGCTTCCTTTATATAATAATTCAACTGAAAGCCTTTTATAAAATGTTTTACTTAAATTAGTTATAAACGAATATTTATCATAACTAGAATTTTCAATTATCCCCTCATGATTAAAAATATTACCAGATGTATAATATTTAATATTTTTTAAAGCCCCAGAAGCAGATAGTTGATATTCTTTAACAACTCCTGTTCGAAATATTGCTTCCTGCCAATCAGTATTAGATATACTATCAGAATATTCAGGATATTTTTTTATTAATGTACTGTCATATCCAAATAATTTATCAGCCTTAGCTATTGAATTAAGAAAATCTTTTGTATTCATAAAATTATATTGATTATCAAAGTATTGAATACCATACTTCGTGCTAAAATTTATTTTAGGTTCACCACCGCGTTTTGTTGTTATTATAACAACTCCATTCCCTCCCTGGTAACCATATAAAGCAGTTGATGATGCATCCTTTAATACAATAACATCTTCAATGTCATTAATGTTAACATCTGCTATTCCTAACGATGTCAGATTTACAATTGGTACGGGAACTCCATCAACAATATATAGCGGATCCGTGCTTACTAAAATAGAATTTATACCACGAACATTAATTTTTTGATGATCACCTGGTGCACCAGATACTTTAGTTGCCCATACACCAGGTAACCTCGCATGTAGAATATCAGAAGCATTATTCGTATTTAAATTCTCAATTTCTTTAGCTTTAACAGTTACAATTGTTCTTCCAACATCCATATCTCCAAAAAACTGCCTCTGAGCTGTAATTTTTACTTCCTCAATTTCCTTTTCTTCAGAACAAAGTACTACGTCTAATTCTATATCATTATATAAATTCACATAAATTTCTTTTATTTTATATCCTAAATATCTATATATTAATCTATAATTTCCTGGTGGATAGGATATTGTATATTCACCCGTAGCATTTGATATTCCGCCTTTCATACTTTTTTTATCGTATATATTTACCCCTATCATAATATCATTATTATCATTTGATCTAATTATACCGGTAATTTTATATTCCTTTTCCAATTTTCTCTTTTTTATAATAATGTATTCATCTTTAATAAGATATTCTAAAGCAGAATTAGCATTTATAAAATCTAAAATTTCTTTTATTGTTGCTACATGGGATGTAATTATAATTTCTTGATCAAGTGGTAAATCATTACTATTATAAATTATATTTACCCCTGGAACTTGATCAATTTGCTCTAAAACATTGCTTAATAAATAAGTACCCTCCCTAATATCAATTCTTTTATCAAGAATATTAAGATTTTCCTGAGCATTTGATATATTACAAAATAGCCATAGGAATCCAATGTATATATAATACTTTGTTGTCATAACATTAATTTTATAAATGAATACTATAAGTTCAATTGATACTTATTATCAATTTTAACAAACTCGACATCGAGAGTTAATTCAATTAAACTAAGTATTTCTTCGAGGGTTTTATTGTTAAAGCTACCAGTTAAGGCTAATTCACTTTTATTCTCACCATTAATAATAATAGCAATATTAAAGTGTTTACTAATATCATTGCATACATCATAAATAGGGGCATCAATAAATTGGAGTTTTTGAGTTTTCCATGATAAATAATTTAGATTTTCATTCTTTTCCTTTTTTAAATGTTTATGCTCTTCATAAAATATAGCTTTTTCTTCTTTTTCTAAAAACACACATAAATCATTATCATGTTTATACCTAAAGGAAACTTTCCCAGTATTTACAGTTATCTCAACAATTTCTTCTTGTTCATTGGCAAATATGTTAAATGATGTTCCTAAAACTGTAGTAATTGTTTTACTAGCATTTATAATAAATGGTCTTTTTAAATCCTTGGCAATCTCAAAATATGCCTCACCTTTTAACTTTACATTTCTTTTTCTTTTCCCAAAATTATTAGGAACTATAATCTCACTATTAAAGTTAAGCCATATTGCTGAGCCATCATCCAGAATAATTTTCTTAATACTATCAACTGATATAAAACTATTAGAACTATATGTATATAAAATTTCAGTTCTATTTATAAAAACAATACTTATTGCAATTAACAGAATAATGGCTGCAGCATACTTTATTAACCTTTTATAGCTTGTTTTAAATATAATAGGATCTTTACTTATTGTCTGTCCTTTAACATTTTTCCAAGCTACATTTAAATC
>CAZBZX010000131.1:0-4109 GCA_964496465.1 uncultured Bacteroidales bacterium | reverse complement strand
AATTCTGATATGCTCTCCCGGAAACATGCCACAATTTTTTAAACTCATTAAAATAATATACATTCTCTTCTGATTTATTTAGCCAAATGGTTAATATCTTTTTTTCTTCAGTTTTAATTGTATTTTTAAGATACTTAATTATAATTTCTTTATTAAAACCAGATGTCATTTTTTTATCTTTTCTTATATGGCGAAAAAAAACTGGTTAACCCTAATAAGATTACTCAAAAAAAAAAAAAATTTTTGTAAAATTCTGTTTATTAATCAAATAAAAATATTTATCTAAATAATATCCCAATTATTATCCAGGTAAGTTTTAATAATTTTTAAAGCTTTGGTAATTTGAGCTTCAACTGTTTTTAACGAAATTTCAAGTTTTTCAGCAATTTCTTTATTTGAAAGAGAACTAAATCTGCTAAGCGCAAATACTGTATGACATTTCTCTGGTAGCAATTTTAAAGCTTTATTTATCATTTCGTTTAGTTCATGCTCTTCAATATATTGTTGTGGATCATCTTGTATATGAAAATCTTTGTCATTAATTTCAATAAAATTAGTTTTTACATATTTACTCTTTAAATAATCAAATGCTTTATTTTTTACTGCAGTATATAAATATGATTTGTATGATTTTTTTATCTGTATCTTATTGCGCTTTTCCCATAAATAAATAAACTGTTCCTGAACTATCTCTTCAGCATGTTCTTCAATTCTTACTAATTGAACACAATACTTGCACAATTCAGTATATAATTCTCTAAAAAGTAATTCAAAATTTTCTTTATCAATCTTTAAAAAACTATGCATTCAATATGATAACCAATAATTAAATCAATAGATCCTTTAATTCTTTTGTTCACAAAAGTATAAAACTAATTATATCCTTAATGAAAGTCATTGTTTTAAAGCAATCCAAATTTACTCTAATACTCATACTTATGATAAACCTGTTACTGTTCCATCATCTAAAACTTTTATTTTAAGTGCAGCCGGAACTTTGGGTAATCCTGGCATGGTCATTATATTTCCACAAATAACCACAACAAATCCTGCACCGGCTGATAACCTGAGTTCATTCACTGTAATTTTAAAATTCTTTGGCCGACCTAAAAGTTTTGGATTATCGGATAATGATTTTGGAGTTTTTGCAACACAAATAGGTAAATCACCATAACCATGTTCGGTATATAAATCCATATCTGTTTCAGCTTTCCGTTCAAAATCAACGCCATCAGCACCATAAATCGTTTTTGCAAGAGTTTCAATTTTCTCTTTAAGAGGTTTATTTAAATCATAAATAAATTTCAACTTTTTACCTTTGTTTTCTTTAACAGATTCAATTACAGCTTTTGCTAAATCAGTAGCACCCTTCCCTCCTTTTTCATAATGATTTGCAGCAACTGCTTTTACTCCTAATTTTCCACAATAGTTTATTATATCCTTTATATCTTCATCTTTATCATCGGTAAATTTATTAATAGCGACAACAGGTTCAATACCAAATTGCCTGATATTCTCAATATGTTTACTTAAATTCCCAAGGCCCCCATCTTCTTTCATTCCACCGTGATACATGATAGCCCTAATAGTAGCAACAATAACAACTGATTGCGGATTTAAATCAGCAATACGGCATTTAATATGGAAAAACTTTTCAGCGCCTAAATCAGATGCAAAACCAGCTTCTGTGACTACATAATCAGCCAGTTTTAAAGCCATCCTTGTAGCAATAGCTGTATTTGTTCCCTGCGCAATATTAGCAAAAGGACCACCATGAACAAATGCTGGAGTTCCTTCGATGGTTTGAACAAGATTTGGATGAATAGTATCCCGTAACAAAATTTGCATTGCACCTTGTGCCCCAATATCTTCAACTTTCACAGGATTTCCTTTATAGGTGAAGCCAAAAACAGTGCGTGCTAAACGTTCACCTAAATCTTTATAATCTTTTGATAAACAAAGCATTGCCATAACCTCTGAAGCAGGTGTAATATTAAAACCGTCTTGTCGTGGTACACCATGCTTTACTCCTCCCAACCCAATAAATATTTCACGAAGGGCTCTATCGTTTAAATCTAATACCCTTCGCCAGTGAATTCTTCTTGGATCAATACCTAATTCATTGCCATGTTGTAAATGATTATCAACTAAGGCTGATAAAAGGTTATTTGATTTACTTATGGAATACATATCTCCAACAAAATGTAAATTTATATCTTCTGCAGGCATAATCTGTGCAGCACCAGCACCTGTACCTCCTCCTTTTATTCCAAAATATGGTCCTAATGATGGCTCACGAAGACATATTGCTGTTTTATTCCCCAGCTCCCGTAGTCCGTCACCTAAACCAATAGAAGTAGTAGTTTTACCTTCACCTTGTGGTGTTGGTGTCATTGCTGTTACCAAAATCAGATTACCATCAGGTTGGTGTTCTCTTTCTTTCAAATGATCAATCGGGATTTTTGCAATATAGTGTCCATGTGGTAGGATTGAGTCAGTATCTAATCCCAATTCCTCTTCTACCTGATATATTTTTTTTAAACCAAATTTTTCACTGATATAATTACTATACATTGTTTTAAATTTTAATAAGTTCCAAATATATAAATTTAAATGAAACGGAAAAGCTTATTTATTAGGCTTTTAAACAGGCAAGATTTAATTGTCGTGTTAAAACAAACCAATATGGATTGAAAGTGCCACAGTTTTATGCGACGAATGAAATTTGTTAGATTGAAATATCGAATAACGAACAAAGAATAATGAATAATGAGTTTTTTTTAAAACATATTGAAATCTATGCAGTAGAGTTCAACATAGGCAAACTTCTAAATTCGTTAAACAATATTCGATATTCAAAATTTATTGAAACCAAAGTAACTAAAATGAAATTGCAGAATATTAACCTTTATGATGTATCATTGCTGATTATTAAAAAACTATATTCGATGGTCTTCTCTAATTATGGTTCTACTTCCACCACTAAGGCTTTTACTCCAGTTTTTTGGTTTTTGAATTTTATATAATTTATCCAATTGATTAATTTCTTTTAATCGGGTATAAATGAGTTGCCATGCACATGCCTGATCTGGGTTAATTTCACACCGATCTTCCCTGGAACCTCCACAAGGACCATTAAGCATACTTTTAGCACATCTGGTTACCGGACATATTCCACCAAAATCAGCAAGGACGCATTCTCCGCACTGAGCACATTTTTCAGTCCATATACCTCTTTCTTCCAGAATTCCTAAAAATGCTGTATCAAGTCCTGCATAAACAGGTTTATCAGGATAACGTTCAGCTATTGCTTGTACTCCAGCTCCACAACCAAGCGATAGAACTGCATCATTCCTTTTTATTGATTCAGCAGCCATTTCAATAAAAATATTATCGCATTGTCGTTCTATTGTTAATTCTTCGTACTCAATTTTTAATCCTGCATTTTTAGAAGCAATGCGTAAAGCGGAAGAAATAATAGATACTTCGCGCTCACCACCTGCAAGACAAACAGTAACGCATGTACCACATCCAAGCGCTAATACATTTTTATGTCCTTTTACTATTTCAAGGATGTCTTTAATATTTTTTCTTTCTGCAACTATCATTTTTCTATAATTATTTTAGTTTGTAAAGTTTTATTTCTTAATGGACTTGGACCTAATTTTTTAACAGTTTCAACCATTTCATTTATAATATCAACTAATGGTTTAGCTCCGGCTGCTGAAACATTTACCATTCTTAACCGCTCAGGTTCAAGGCCGCTTTCTTCCAAAATTGTTTTTGCTCCATTAACCCTTCGTTTTGCATACAGGTTACCATCAATAAAATGGCAACCACCTTCCAGGCAACCAGCAATTAATACACCATCAATTCCTTTTTCAAAAGCCTTCATATAAAAATCAACTTCTAACCTTCCGGTGCAAGGAGTTCTTATTATCCTTACATTGGGTGGGTATTGCAATCGCATTGAACCAGCAAGATCAGCAGCTGAAAATGCACAATAATGGCAGCAAAAAGCAATTATCTTAGGTTCGAATGTAGAATTATTATCCATTATATAGTTATTTAAACAAATTCTTCAACATCTAATAATTTATCAATCATTG
>CAZBZX010000130.1:0-10586 GCA_964496465.1 uncultured Bacteroidales bacterium | reverse complement strand
TTCATTTTATCTTGGTGCGACCAATAATAATATAGATGAAATTGTTAAAACAGATCCTGCAACAGTTTGTGGAATAAAAGTATTTATGGGTGCGTCTACAGGTAATATGCTGGTTGATAATATTAATGCATTAAATAATATTTTTAAATATTCTCCACTATTAATAGCCACACATTGTGAAGATGAACCAACCATTCAAAATAATATTTCAATTTATAAAAAAAAGTATGGCGAAAATATCCCAATAGAATATCATCCACTTATTAGAAATGAAGAATCTTGTTATAAATCTTCTGCTTTTGCTGTAAGTTTAGCCGAAAAACATAACAGCAGACTTCATATATTGCATATTTCAACTGCCAAAGAGCTTGAATTATTTAATAACTCTATTCCTTTAAGTGATAAAAAAATTACATCAGAAGTATGCGTGCATCATTTATGGTTCTCAGATATTGATTACAAAAAACTAGCATCAAAAATAAAGTGGAATCCTGCCATAAAAACCCTTAATGATAAAAATAAATTATTTCAAGGATTACTCTCAAACAAACTTGATATAATTGCTACAGATCATGCGCCGCATACAATTGAGGAAAAACAATTTGAGACAAATCCTTCAAAATATAATTATTTTAAATCCCCATCTGGTGGGCCATTGGTTCAACATTCACTAAATGTAATGATTGAATTTTACAAAAAAGGATTGATATCGTTGGAAAAGATTGTAGAAAAAATGTGTCATGCCCCGGCAGACTTATTTAATGTTGAAAAAAGAGGATATATTAAAAAAGGGTATTATGCTGATTTAGTATTAGTTGATTTAAACAAAAACTGGATTATTGATAAAAAAAATATAATTTATAAGTGTAATTGGTCGCCTTTTGAAGGAGAAAAATTCTCATCTAAAGTAACACACACTTTTGTAAATGGAGAATTAGTATTTGAAAATGATACCATTCTTAAAGAAAGTCAAGGCATAAGACTTAAGTTTAATCGCTAAATCATCATGAAAACATTATCCATTTTTTTAATTTCATTAAATCTTATTTTAATGCTAAATTTCTGTAAAAGAAATAATTATGAAACTGCATATAAAAATTTTATTACTGAAGTTGATACCACAGGTAAAATTTTAATCGCTGATACTATTATATATGACGTAATTATAAATAAAAAAAAATTTGAAGATACCTGGCAAGATGAATCCCTTAAAAATTTCAAACATCAGGAATTTATTAATTATATCTTTTATAAAATATATAATCATGAAATTATTCCATTGGATTATATAACAAGTGAGCCAATTCCATTAGCTGAAATTAAAAAACTGGAAAAAACTGAGGACTTTGAAAGGGGAAATCTCTCAAGAATTCAGTTTCAAGAAAATTGGTATATTGACACTGCAACAATGCAAATTGAAAAAAAAATAATCTCAATTATTCTTGCCTATAGTATTTATGATAATGAAAACGAATTGAGAGGTTATAAAGCAGCGTTTAAAATTAATTACTGATGATAAAATGGATATTTTCTTCATCTTTTTGAGTTAATATCACTTTCTTTAATCCTATAATTTTATTTATTATAGCATCATCGTGATGCCTAATTGTTATTAATTCTATATTTTCTTTAATTTCTATATCATACTCACCTTTTAATTTTGAAAATAATTTTTTAATCCTCTCCTTATCATTATTAATGCAAAAAGACAATTGTGCAGTTGATATATGTACTAAGTTTGATTTTATTTTAACTTTTGACAAATTTTGAAATATTTGATATAGCTGTTGTTCAGAAGACTTATTATGATTATGAAACCGAATATTACATAAAGCTTGATTTTCTTTAACAATCACAGTAGGACAATATTTAATCGATTTAGTATAGTTTTTTATTGTTGTTCCTTTCGATTTTGGATTTAAAAAAGCTTTTACATATAATGGAATGTTTTTCTCCATCAACGGTTTAATTGTTTTCTCATGAATAACCTTAGCGCCATAATAAGTTAATTCTATTGCTTCCTGGTAATCAATCTCCGGAATTAAAGTGGCATCACTAAATATTTTAGGATCAGCACTTAAGATTCCAGGGACATCTTTCCAGATAGTAACATTAATTGCATTCATTATATTCGCAATAATAGCTGCTGAAAAATCTGATCCTTCCCTACCAAGTGTAGTTGAATAATTATCGCCTGTACCACCTATAAATCCTTGCGTAATAAAAACTTTTAATTTTGAAAAATCTATTGCCTGATTAAATAGAAATTTTGATTTTCCCCAGTCAATTGTTGCCTCACGATAATTATTATCTGTTCGTAAAATTAATCTTGCATCAAGCCATTCATTCTGTATTCCCGAATTATTTAAATACTCAGAAACTATAAGTGTTGAAATTAATTCGCCATAGGGAACAATCTGATCATATTCAAAATCATAATTGGCTGACACTTCCTGCTTAAGTTTATTTTCCAGTTCATTAAATAAATTCTTAATTAAAATCCAAGCTTCATCTTTCGTAATAAATAACTCATTCATTAACTCAAAATGAACCTTTTTAATATTATGCAATTGATCATGATAATCATTATTATAAAAATAGGCTTCTAGTAATTTTTCAAGGGCATTAGTTGTTTTCCCAAAAGCAGAAACTACAATCACCATCTCAGTTTTACTTTGGCTAACAATATTCAATAATTGTTTTACTCTTTGCGCATTAATCAAACAACCACCACCAAATTTAAAAACCTGCATTTTCTTTTTATTTTTCGGAAAAATAAAGAATTAAAAATTAATAAAAAATTACAATTGTCACTTAAAACATTTTTCTACATTAATTATTTTATTACTTCCTTTGCATTTCAAACTATAGTTAAAATTACCTGGGCAATTGGAAATTAAAGATTTAAATATACTTTATAAAAGTCACCCAAAGTTAACTGACATACACATTGATGAATCAAATAAAAAAATACAGCTAAAAGGCTTACATGGTTCATCAAAAGCTTTCATTATATCTAATGTTATAAATAAAAAAAATGATATTAACCTGTTCATTTTAAATGATAAGGAGGAAGCTGCTTATGCATATAATGACCTGATTGCCATTAATAAAAATGGAAATATTTTATTTTTTCCAACTTCACATAAAAGGTCTATACAATATTTTGCACCCGATAATGAAAATATTGTTATTCGTGCAGAAGTCTTAAAAACCCTTTCGGAATTTAAAATTGAAAATAAAACTCCATTAATAATTATAAGCTATCCTGAAGCAATTATTGAAAAAGTGGTTACAAAGGAAATTTTACAAGATAATACGTTAAAACTCCATGTTAAAGAAAAAATATCTACAGATTTTTTATTGGAAGTATTAACTGAATATCATTTTGAAAGAGTTGATTTTGTATATGAGCCAGGCCAATTTTCTATGAGAGGAAGTATTATTGATATTTTCTCCTATTCATCAGAATTACCGTATAGAATTGACTTTTTTGGTGATGAGGTCGACTCAATCAGAACATTTAGTATTGACACACAATTGTCTGATGAAATGCTCGATAACATATCAATTATGTCTAATATTCAGAATGTTAGAGCTAATAATAAGCTTATTTCATTTCTCGATTTTATACCTGAACAAACAAAAATAATTACAACATCTGCAAAATACATTATAGAAAAAACCACTCAAATTTATGCCCTCTCATCGTTTGAAGAAATTGAAATTAATAGTGAAATAGTTAATTTAAATAAAGATGATATTATTGAATCTGGGGAAAATATAAAAAAACAACTTTCGAATCATTTTATAATTGAAGTAACATCACAATCTTTTTTCAAGCCAGAACATGTGATTGAATTTTCAACAGCTCCTCAACCTCCATTTAATAAGAATTTTGAGATTTTAGGTGAAGAATTAATAAATAAAACACAAAATGGGTTTTCAAATTATATATTATCAGATAGCAAAAAACAAATTGAAAGACTTGAAGAAATATTTAATGAAATTCATCCTGATATAAAATTTACATCAGTTAATAAAACCATTCATGAAGGATTTGTGGACAATGATTTAAGGATAAATTGCTATACTGATCATCAAATATTTGAACGCTATCATAAATTTAAATTAAAAAGTAATTTCTCAAATAAAGCTGCAATAACTTTAAACGAGTTAAATGGGCTAAATCCTGGAGATTTTATTGTACATATTGATCATGGAATAGGACGTTTTGGCGGGCTTGAAAAAATTGAAGTAAATGGAATAATTCAGGAAGCCATACGATTAATTTATAAGGATAATGACATATTATTTGTCAATATTCATAATCTGCATAAAATTTCAAAATATAAAGGAAAAGACAGCGAACCTCCAAAAATTTACAAGCTAGGAACTGGAGCCTGGCAAAAACTAAAACAGAATACAAAAAATAAGGTAAAGGATATTGCTAAGGATTTAATAGCTCTCTATGCAAAAAGAAGAACTCAGCAAGGTTTTCAATTTTCGCCAGATAGTTATTTACAACAAGAATTAGAAGCCTCATTTATTTATGAAGATACTCCCGATCAGGAAAAGGCCACAAAAACTGTTAAAGAAGGAATGGAGTCTTCCTCACCTATGGATGTTCTTATTTGCGGAGATGTTGGATTTGGTAAAACTGAAGTAGCCATTCGAGCTGCATTTAAAGCTGTAACAGACAGTAAGCAAGTTGCAATATTAGTTCCAACTACTATTCTTGCCTTGCAGCATTACAACACATTTATTGAAAGACTTGATAATTTTCCCTGCACAGTTGATTATATAAGCCGTTTTAAAAGCACAAAAGAACAAACAGAAACATTAAAAAAACTTAAAAGTGGTAAAATTGACATTTTAATTGGTACACATCGAATAGTCGGAAATGATATAATTTTTAAAGATCTTGGGTTACTTATTATTGATGAAGAGCAGAAATTTGGAGTAGCAGTAAAAGAAAAATTAAAAAAATTTAAATTGAATGTTGATACACTAACACTAACAGCTACTCCAATACCGCGAACATTACAATTTTCATTAATGGGGGTAAGAGATTTATCAATTATAAATACCCCTCCTCCAAACCGGCATCCTATTGTAACGGAACTTCATACTTTTAACGAAGACATTATAAAAGAAGCTATTTTATACGAAATTGAACGAGATGGACAGGTGTTTATTATTCATAACAGGGTACAAAATATAAATGAAATTGAAACACTAGTCAATAAAATAGCTCCTGGGATTAAAACAGTTGTTGCGCATGGCCAACTTGAAGGTAAAAAACTGGAAAAGATTATGATGGATTTTATAGCTGGAAAATATGATGTACTAATCGCCACCACAATCATTGAATCTGGTTTAGACATACCCAATACAAATACTATTATTATAAATAATGCACAAACTTTTGGATTAAGCGACTTGCATCAATTACGAGGGCGTGTGGGGAGATCAAATAAAAAAGCATTTTGTTATTTGCTTGCACCTCCGCTTACTTCTGTTACTCCAGAAGCCCGCCGAAGATTAAAAGCAATAGAAGAGTTTTCTGATTTAGGAAGTGGATTTAATATTGCTTTACAGGATTTAGATATTAGAGGTGCTGGGAACCTTTTAGGAGGAGAACAAAGTGGATTTATTGCTGATATTGGGTTTGAGACATATCATAAAATATTGAATGAAGCTATTCAAGAATTAAAAGAAGATGAATTTTATGACCTTTTTAAAGACGATAAAGCTGATAAAGAAGAAATAACTTTTATAACTGATTGTTTAATCGATACTGATATGGAAATCCATTTCCCACAAGAATATATATATAATACATCAGAAAGAATTAAACTATACCGTGAATTAGATAATATTAATAATGAGATAGAATTAGAAAAATTTGCAGTAAACTTGGTCGATCGGTTTGGACAAATTCCTAAATCAACTGAAGAATTACTGAAGGTTGTAGAGTTAAGATGGATAGCTATCAAACTAGGATTTACTAAAATAATCTTAAAAAAAGAGATTATGATTATTCATTTTATATCCAATCAGTTGTCCCCTTACTATCAATCACCTATTTTTGCTAATATTATTAAATTTATTCAGCAACATCATTCAAGGTATAAAGTGAAGGAAGAAAAAGACAAACTAACTTTGACGGTTAGGAATATAAAAACAGTTTCAGATGCAATAAATGTGCTGAAAAATTTAAAAGGAAATTAAAATAATTGAACCAAATTCATTATAAATAAATGAATATAGTTGTTGATATAGGAAGCTCAAATACTAAAATCGGAATTTTTCAAGATAAAAATTTAGAGTTCTTTCAAACTTATCTAAATTCTGAAATTTCAACTATTGGTAACATTTTTAAATCATACTCAAAAATTGAAAAAGGGATTATATCATCTGTTAGTAATATAAGTAATAAGGTACATGAGATTCTTACTAAAAATTTCGTTCCGTGCATCATTTTTGATAATAATACAAAAATTCCTATTAAAAATTTGTATCAATCAGCAGGATTAGGAAAAGACAGGTTGGCTGCAGCGATTGGAGCAAATTATTTATATCCAAACCGTAATATTTTAATTATTGACTTTGGCACAGCAATAACCATTGATTTTATTAATGATAAGAATGAATATTTTGGTGGAAATATATCACCAGGATTAACTAGTCGTTTCAAAGCTCTAAATCAATATTCTGATAATTTACCACTTTTTAGTAATTCGGAAAATTTCAGTTTAACAGGGAAAAATACAGAAGAGGCAATAATAAATGGTGTTCAAAATGGAATAATATGTGAGATTGATAGTTATATAGAAAAATATTTGAATATATATAAGAATATAAAAATATTAGCAACAGGTGGTGATTCTGTTTTTTTTGAAAAGAAACTAAAAAATACCATCTTTGTGGTTTCAAAATTAATACTTATTGGTTTACATAGAATTTTAGGATATAATGAAGGGAATTTTTAGTTTAGGATTAGTATATATATTAACAACATATATTAGCTTTTCGCAGCTTTCTACTTATTCACCTTATACAAGATATGGTATAGGTGAAAACGCAAGTATAGGAAATGGTAACAAAAGAGCATTAGGTGGAATTGGGGCTGGGTACAGATTAAGGAATAATATAGATTCTGATCAACCGGCATCATATACTGCACAAGATACTATGTCATTTATACTGGATTTAAGTATTGATGGCAGGTATATTAATTATCAAACAGAAGATTTAAGTCAATCCCGATTTAATTTATATTTTAATCATTTTGCTATTGGTTTCCCAATAACCAGGTGGATGAAAAGTTCTATTGGTTTGAGGCCTTATAGTTATGTTGGATACAATTTAATGGAAACATATATAGATGAAGAAAATGATATAAGATTAAATTACTATTTTAATGGTAATGGAGGTTTAAACGAGTTTTATTGGGGGAATGCTGTTGAGTTTAATAAAAAACTTTCCATAGGTTTAAATCTTAAATACTTATTTGGTATAATTGAACAAAAAAATGAGATTTATTCCAATTTAAGTGAAAGTTTTTTTACAAATATTGAAACCAAATATGTTATACATAACGTAATATTAGATTACGGAATTCAATACTACAATAAATTTGGAGATGAAATAAAATATACAATTGGTTTGGCACATAATCCTTCTTTTAATATTAAATATAATTACGATTCTTTAACATATAATGGGAATAACACTTTAATAGACACTTTATTATATAGCGCTGATAATAAAAGTTCTTTTAAATTGCCGCAAAAAATTGATGCAGGAGTTTCTGTTGAATATAAGGAAAAATTAACTGTTGGATTTGATTTTTCAAGACAAGATTGGACGGGTAATACATTTAGGAACCCAAATAACTATCTGTCTAATAGTAACGCTTTCAAATTAGGGCTTGCCTATATACCAAATAAATATTCAGTTAAGCGATATTTCCACCATATTCAATTCAGGGTTGGTGCTAATTATTCAAAGACTAATCTAACTATTAACAACAATAATATTATTAATCGTGGTATTAGTTTTGGTTTAGGATTGCCTTTTAAAAATTCGGGAGATTTGTTTAACTTTGCATTTGAGTACGGGAATAGAGGAACAACGAATAATAGTTTAATAAAAGAAACATATTTTATTACAACATTTAATATCACCTTATACGATATTTGGTTTTTTAAAAGAAAATTTGATTAAAATAAAGTTCTTAAAAATGAAATCTAAAAAATTAACATTACTTTTAACAGTATTCACAATTGTTTTTATTGCACAAAATACTTTTGCGCAAAAACCACATGAAGATCCGAGATATGGACCTGATAGTGCTTCAAGAATGGAGTGTGTTAAAAATCTTTCTTTGTACAGAGAATTTGTTAAACAAGGTAATTACCTTGATGCGATTTCATCGTGGTATGAAGTCTTTCATAGCTGTCCACAAGCAACTAAAAATATTTATATTGATGGTGTTAAAATATTCAGATATTTAATAGAAAAAGAAGGCGATCCAATAAAACAATCGGAATATATTGATACATTAATGAAAGTGTATGACCAACGAATTCAGTATTTTAAAATGGAAGGGTATGTTCTTGGGAGAAAGGGAGTTGATTATTTAAGATATAGAAAAGATAAAATCGAAGACATTCAAATTGGTTACAATATACTCGAAAAATCAATTGAATTACGAAAAAGTAAGTCAGAAGAAGCTGTAATGGTAACATTTATGACTGCCACAGAATCTGTTTACAAGGAAGCTAAAATTGAAAAAGAAAAAGTAGTTGAAAATTATGCAATGCTTTTAGATATTATCGAAGATATTCTAGTAAAAGATCAAAATGACGAAAGAGCATTAGCAGCCAGAGATAATATCGATGCCATATTTGAAAGAAGTGGTGCAGCAACATGTGATGCCCTTGTTTCTTTATTTAAACCAAAATTCGAAGCAACACCTGAAAATATTCCATTACTTGAAAAAATAACAAATTTACTTGATAAAACAGAATGCCAAGATGACGACTTATTTTTCATGGCTTCTGAAAAGCTTCACAATTTGGAACCATCATCAAAATCTGCAGCAATGGTGGCAGAAATGTGTAAAAAAAGAGATGAATATGATAAAGCTATACAATACTATAAAGAAGCTATATCATTAGAAGAAAATAATATAACAAAATCTATATATAATTTACAAATTGCTGAAATATATAGAAAGCTAGAACAATTCCCTACATCAAGAGATTTTGCACTAAAAGCAATCGAAGAAAATCCATCATCTGGTGAAGCTTATATATTAATTGGTCACTTATATGCTGCAAGTAAAAGTTGTGGAGTTGATGATTTAACAAATTCAGCTATATACTGGGTTGCAGTTGATAAATATGTTAAAGCTAAAAATGTTAATCCAGACTTAACTGAAGAAGCTAATAAATATATAGCTACCTACTCAAAGTATTTTCCAAGTAAGGAAACCATATTCTTTTTTAGCCTTACTGAGGGAGATACTTATAAGGTGGAATGCTGGATAAATGAATCTACTACAGTCAGAATAAATTAAAAATAATTGAATAACAATACTACTTTTCAAATTATTATTAAGAGCATTATCCAACTATCAATTATTATAGTTTGCATAATGCTTTTTTCTTGTGAAAATGATTTGGAGGTCATAAAAACAGTTACAGCCACTTTAGATTTACCAAAACAGAGTGCTGAAGACATTGAAGTTATATATACAGATTCTTCTAAAATAAAAATAAAAATTACAGCACCAAAGCTTGAACTTTTTGAGGAATCAGATGAAAAATCATATTATGAATTCCCAGAAGGAATTAAAGTATATTTTTATAATCCTGATCATACAATAAAATCAAAATTATCTGCCAATTTTGCTATACATTATTTTACTGAAGACCTTTGGGAAGCAAGAATTAATGTAGTTGCTATAAATCAAAGTGGTGAAATACTAAAAACTGAACAATTATTCTGGGATCAAAAGATGCATAAAATATATACAGATAAATTTGCAAAAGTAATTGACGATAAAAGTCAAATTATTGGGCAAGGTTTTGAAGCCGATGAAAGCTTTGATACATGGGAATTTAAAAAAGTTACTGGAAATATCAATATTGATAATGAATAATAAATGGCAAGAGCTTTAGAAATACTTTGGTTTTGTATCGGAATTTTTACTTTTGGTTTAGGCATTAATAGAACCGTTAATATTGGTATTAAAGAAAATTATCAATTATTTATTATTTCAATTATTGCTTTTTCACTATTTTTATTAAGAAGGAAACTCAGAAAAACAAATAAAAAAGAAAATCAGTGAGTACTCTTGTAATTATTCTGACTTCTATTATTCTCTCAGGTTTTTTTTCAGGAATGGAAATCGCTTTTATTTCTTCAAATAAACTAAGAATTGAACTGGATAAAAAGCAGCATCCAATATCGTCAAAAATAATTTCAATATTTACTAAAAATCCAAGCAAATATATTACAACAATGTTAATTGGAAATAAAAACCTGTATTTGGAAATAAAGGAAATAATCGA
>CAZBZX010000129.1:0-10590 GCA_964496465.1 uncultured Bacteroidales bacterium | reverse complement strand
TCTGTTGTAGCTAAAATAAATACAGCATGAGCAGGAGGTTCTTCCAGTGTTTTTAAAAATGCGTTAAAAGCAGCTTGCGATAGCATATGAACCTCATCAATTATATATACGCTGTATTTTCCAATTTGAGGAGGTATTCTTACCTGATCAATTAAATTTCGTATATCCTCAACCGAATTATTTGAAGCAGCATCAAGTTCATGAATATTATAAGAGCGAGATTGATTGAACGATTTACACGATTCGCATTCATTACATGCCTCAAGCTCTGGGGAAAAATTTTTGCAGTTTATTGTTTTTGCAAAAATACGGGCACAAGTAGTTTTACCAACACCTCGCGGACCACAAAATAGATATGCCTGTGCTAAATGACTGCTTTTAATGGCATTTTTCAATGTATGTGTTATAGCGACTTGTCCAACAACAGATTGAAAAGTATCAGGGCGATATTTACGTGCTGAAACAATAAAATTCTCCATACCATTTTAAAATTGAGATGCAAATATAGGGAAATAAAAAAAACTAAAGAATAACATTTTTTGTAAACTACATACAAATTCTTAATACATTTGATTAATAATGAGTTATAATTTATTTTATATATTTGGTTTTTAAAAAAAAGTAAATAATTAAAATGAGAGGCAGTTGTTTATTAATAATATTACTTTTTTTTCTAGCTTTTTTAACTAATTGTAAAAAAGAAAAATTACCCGAGAAACTTCCAAAAGATTTCTTATTTATAGGAAGTAGTCTTATTGGAGGCGTTCCAAGATATATAGAAGAAATTGCCTTTCAAAATGGAGATTCGATTGAATATAGTATTAGATTTGGTAGTGGATATTCTCTTAAAGATCATTTTTATGATGAGAAAACTTCAAAATATATAAATAAGAAAAAATGGGATATTGTATTACTGCAAGAATCATCTGAAAAAGCTGGAAATGATGAAGAAACTTAAGCAGAAGAATATTTACCATTTGCGATTAAACTAGACAGTCTTATTAAACATCACTTGCCCGAGGCAAAAGTAATGATTTATATGGCTCATGGTTATAAAAGAGGGATTTTATGGCAATGTAAATATGATAGTGTATTATGTTCTTATGAAGGTATGCAGGAGAGAATAATAAAAAATTGCATTTCAATAACTAAAAAATCAAATACAGAATTATTACCTGTAGGCTTCTTTTGGAAAACTCTCTATGAAATAAATCCTTTATTAAAATTACATGGTTCTGACAATGTTCATCCTAGCAGAACAGGAGACTGCGCTTCGGCTTGTTTTATTTACAGTAAACTATTTAAAAAAAATGTTACAGGATTGACAACTCCATAATATATTGAAGATCTAGATTGTGAATTAATTCAAAATACTATTGATAATTTTAAAAACAATAATTATTCTTTATGGGAAGAATATATCTCTAATTTAAATGAATAAAATATTTTGAATTTATATTATTTTAAAGTTTATATTAAGTCAATCAGATATTCGTTTGATAATTAACAATTAATTTCTATTTTTGCAGCCCAATTTAATTAATGTTTAATAAAAGCTAAAATTACTATGTTAAATCAGTATGAAACCGTTTTCATTTTAACTCCCGTTTTATCTGAAAGTCAGGTAAAGGAAACGGTAGACAAGTTCCGTAAAATCATTACGGATAGTAAGGGGGCTATTGTACATGAGGAGGACTGGGGCCTGAAAAAACTGGCCTATCCAATTCAAAAAAAATCAACAGGATTTTATCACCTATTTGAGTTTTCCTGCGATGGTAGCTTAATCGAAAAACTTGAAATAGAGTTAAAACGTGATGAACGAATTATTCGTTTTCTAACATTGAAAATGGATAAATATGCTGTTGCCTATGCAAATAAGAAAAGGAATCTTAAAAACGAAAAAAAAGTGGAGGAAGTTTAGATGTCACAAAATCAATCAGAAATCAGATACCTTACCCCTCCTACAGTTGAAATAAAAAAGAAAAAATATTGTAGGTTCCGTAAGAGCAGAATTAAATTCATCGATTATAAAGATCCTGAATTTTTAAAAAAATTCTTAAACGAACAAGGAAAAATTCTTCCAAGAAGAGTAACAGGTACATCATTAAAATTTCAGCGCAAAATTGCAAAAGCTGTTAAACGTGCCCGTCATTTATCATTATTACCTTATGTTACAGATTTGTTAAAATAAAATTGGAGGAATGAAATTATGGATATTATTTTAAAACAAGATATACCAAGTTTAGGAGATAAAGACGATATTATATCTGTAAAAGCCGGATATGCAAGAAATTATCTAATTCCTAAAGGTTTAGCTATCTCTGCTACAAAGTCAGCAAAGAAAATGCATTCTGAGAACTTAAAACAAAGGGCTCACAAAGAAGAAAAACTCAAAAATGAAGCCCTTGAAATTTCTAAAAAGCTAGAAAGTTTATCGGTATCTATTGGAGCTAAGACTAGCTCAACCGGTAAAATATTTGGATCAATAAACACAATTCAATTAGCTGAAGCCTTGCAAAAACAAGGCATTAATGTTGAAAGAAAAAATATTTCAATTGCTGATGATGCCATTAAACAAATTGGTAAATACCAGGCAAAAATTAAACTTCATAAAGAAGTAATTACTGAAATTGAATTCGAAGTAGTTTCTGAATAATTAATAATTCGATATATTTAATAAACCTTTTTATAATATTTATAGAAAGGTTTTTTATTTTATGGCAATTGCTTCAATTTCAATTAGTACATCCAAGGGTAATCTCGCCACTTCAAATGCAGCCCTTGCAGGGTAATTTGATGTAAAAAACCCAGCATATACTTCATTCATTTCCTTAAAATTATCCATATTGCTGAGGAAGCAGGTAGTTTTAACAACGTCTTCCAGTTTATACCCAGCTTCTTCAATAATTCCATTTATGTTATTAAGTACTTGAGAAGCTTGTTCCTTAATTCCTCCTTTTACAATTTGTCCGGTTAAAGGATCAATAGGTATTTGACCTGAGATAAATAAAATATTATTCATTTCAACAGCCTGGCTATAAGGCCCAATAGCTTTTGGAACATGCTGTGTTTCTATTATTTTTTTCATTTTATATATTTTTTATAAGTCTTCTTACATTATTCTTTCTTCTTTCTTCTTTCTTCTTTCTTCTTTCTTCTTTCTTCTTTCTACCTATTATCATACCAGCTCTCTTTCGGTTTATCCCATTTCAAATCACGCAAGATAGAAGCCTTTGCTGAAATTGTAAATCCATAACTCTTTCTTCTCCCAAATGGAACCCAATTAAACCTTGCTTCCCAGCAATGTAAATCGCGATAAACATTTAATGTGGTATAAGTTAATTCTTTCTGATCAAAATCCCAACCCGACCGAAATCCAATCTTCCATTTTGGTGTTAAACTGAAATTGCCCGAAAAACTTAATGTTTGAGTAAGCTTTTGGTTAAGTAAAGGCTTCGAATAAACAAAAGAGTAATCGAATCTGAAATCCCATGGAATATTAAAATCAACATACTCAGTATATACAATATCACTCTCTATAATTTCACTTTCCTCTTCTTCCTGATCAGCACCTTTTTGTTCTTCTTTACTTCCTTGTAATGATCTGAATGAAGAGCCAAAAGAAATTCCAGCATTTGTTATTCTCATTATTTGATCCCTGCTTTCCCAAATATACTTATCATTATATTCAATTCCCTTTAGCGTATCAAATGCATAAATACTTCCAACTGCTGTTAATCGAATGTTTAGTTTGTTTTGAAAAAAGCTATTACTTGTACTCATATTAATTCTACTCCAGGCATATTCAGTAGAATCTGCAAAAACATTATAGCTGGTTGATACATTTAAATTATCAATTATTTTTATTTTTTTCTGCGCTTGGGTTGTATCATTATAAGTATTAACTTTCATTTCAACATTATTTCTTAACGAAAGGTTAATATTTCCGCTTCTACCAGGTAATGTAGGTGTTCCATACATTCTATTCTCGTATATGCTATACTTTTTATATATCTCAGTTGTTGGATTGTAACTAGTTTTGTAGTAATTCGGAACCAATCCTTTCATATCAGGTACAAAGGAAAAACCTACATTTGGATCAATAACATGCCGGATAGCTTCAACTCTACCTCCTTTTTTAAACTGGTACATTCCATAAAGAGTTGGATTTACTGAAACTGATGCATTCGGGGCATATCCATGAGCATAATAATACCCTTCAGTAATAGAATCAACAAAGCTTCCATGAGTTTGTTCTTCGTTATCCCATACCCAATCCCTGCTATATATTTTTTTTGTGTAAACCATCCCTGTGTATGAAACACCTGGAGAAAAGGTGAAAAACCGTAAGAATTTTACACTTGTGCTTAATGGTACTGTATGTTTAAAACCTAAATCCTTATTTTCAAATTCGAAATGATTAAAGAATAATGAATCATTTGTTTCCAGCCTGTTTTGCATTTGTACTTTATAGTCAAATCCAATATTTTCATACCATTTCAATTTGCCAGAACTTTTTTTATTTCGGAAAGGATATTGCCTGGATACATTAAAATTAGCAGAAGGCAAAGTAAAATTTATTTGATCACCTTCTCCGCCTAAGCTATTTTGCTGGTGCCTTAGGTTCAATGAAAGGTTAAAAGGTTTATTAGGCCATGATTTTGAAAATGAAACATTTGATTGCTTTGTATTATTCAAATATTCATCAGCCCGCCTCGAATAATCCTCATCAAATGTTTTTGTACTAAAATTAACACTGGCCGAAAGCCTGTTATAAGGGTTTGCTTTTGGATCTTGGCTATGGCTCCATCGTAAAGAAAAATCTGTTGTTTGCGTAAATTCTCCAGGAATATCACGATCACCTCTCCCATTTTTATAGTACCTCATCTCAGTATTACCTGAAAATTTATATCGTTTTCTATAGTTTAATCTTGATGTTGTACCCCAGGTACCTTGTGTAAAGTAATCACCGGTAATTGTGTAATCCAGATAATCATTAATGGCAAAATAATATCCTCCCCCTCTTAAAAAAAACCCACGTTGTTCTTCTTCACCATATTCAGGCAAAATTACTCCTGATGAATGCTTCCTGGTATTTGGGAAAAATCCAAACGGTAATATAGGAAAATATAAAGGAACATCCTCCACGACCATATAGGCTGGGCCAGATACTATTTTATCATTTGGGATAACTTTTGCCCTTGTAAGTGCCATATAAAAATGTGGATGAGGGGCATCGCAAGTAGTATATTTTCCATGAAGCATATGAATCTCACCATTTTCATGTTTCTTGGTAAGTTCTGCATGCAAAAATCCATCTGACTGTTCTGTTCGAACATCCTTAATGATTCCTTTTTTTGACTTAAAATTATATCGCATTTCCCTCGCATCATATTCTTCATCATCTTCTTTAAAATGTGGTGAGCCAATCACTACGCCTGAAGTATCAGGTAAACCAATAGCATATATTTCATTTTTATCCATATCCAATTCAATATAAGCGGCTTTTAATTCCATGTTTTGATAAGTAATAACGGCATCTCCATAAAGGAAAACCTTTTTATTATCGAGTGAAAATAAAATTGAATCTACCGCATAATATTCAATCGGGGAGTCGAGTATGGTTTTTGGTTTTTTTTCTGTACTATCATTTTTCCCAATAGTATTTTCAGAAATAAATATGTTCATCGAATCAGGATAAATATCATTTGTAGTTGTATCTAAAACATTAAGTGAAAGTTGACTTGATAAAGAATCAGCTGAATCATTCACCTGACCAAAAATTGGCAAAAATTGTGAATAACAAAAGATAAAAACGATTTGGCAATATTTTTTTAACAACTTATAAGTTTTATTTTTGTATGGTACTCATAAAAGTGTTCAAAACTAATATAATTTCAAACAGTAATAAAAAATGTATCCTTTTTTAATACGTTTTTTTTATAAACAAAAACGGGCGATTTGTTTAATTCTTGTATTATTTTCTACTTATTTAATGCAAAATTTTGCAATATGTCAGAATTCAAATGGGTATAAATTAAAAACTGTTGTTATTGATGCCGGACATGGTGGAAAAGATAATGGTGCTGTTGGTAAAAAAGCGATTGAAAAAGATATTGTTTTAAATATTGCCTTGAAAACAGGTAAATATATTGAAGAAAACTTTCCCGATGTAAAAGTAATATATACTCGAAAAACAGATGTTTTTATCCCTCTGCATGAAAGAGCAGAAATAGCAAATAAAAATAATGCCGACTTGTTTATTTCAATTCATGCGAATGCAAACCCGAGCCCAAAGCCTTATGGAACAGAAACTTACGCAATGGGATTGCATAAGTCTGAAGAAAACCTTCAAGTTGCACAACTTGAAAACTCAGCAATTTTATATGAAGATAATTATAATGAAACTTATGAAGGATTTGATCCTAATTCAGCAGAATCTTATATCATTTTTTCACTTATTCAAAATTCAAATTTAGATCAAAGTATTGGATTTGCAAGCTATGTGCAGGATGAGTTTCGTACAAGAGTACAGCGTAAAGACAGAGGTGTAAAACAAGCAGGATTTCTTGTATTATGGAAAACTACTATGCCAAGTGTATTAATTGAAACCGGATTTATAAGTAATTTGAAAGAGGAAAAATACTTATTAACAGATGAAGGACAAACATATTTAGCCTCAGCTATTTATAGAGCTTTTAAAGAATATAAAAACTGGTATGATGATGTGAATAAAAATGAAACAATTTCTAATAAAGTAGTTGAAAAACCAGTAAAAAATGATGTTGAAAATAATGATTCAAATATAATTTTCAAAATTCAGGTATCATCATCTACAAAAAAAATTCCGCTAAATTCTTCCGTTTTTAATGGATTATCAAGCATTCAGGAAATTGAATATAATGGGATTTATAAATATGCGTATGGAAATGAAACTGATTTTAATAACATACTGAAACAGAGGGATTTTATAAAAGATAGATTCCCTGACGCTTTTGTTATTGCTCTTAAAAATGGGAAAATTATTCCATTAAATGAGGCATTAAAAGAAATTAATCAGTAATTTTCGGAATATTTTATAATATCAAATCGTTATTGATATAACTTATTACAAATGAAAATAAAATTATATAAAGAAGCTAAAATAGGAATAGTTGTAACATTGGCAATTGTTTTACTTATCTGGGGATTAAGCTTTTTAAAAGGTAATAATATTTTAAATCGAAAATATATTTATTATGCAATTTATGATAGAATTGAAGGATTAGAGGAGACTGCACCTGTTTTGATAAATGGTTTTAAAGTTGGGGTTGTTGGAGATGTATATATTAATAAAACCGATATCAACAAAATAATGGTTGAATTTGCTATAAAAAGGGATATTAAATTACCGAAAAAATCAATCGCAAGTATATTTAGTATGGATTTGATGGGTACGAAAGGTGTGAAAATTATCCTTTCAGATAATGAAACATTTCATAATTATGGAGATACTCTTATATCTGAAGTTGAAGCTGATTTAACTGAACAAGTAAGCATTCAAATGTTACCACTTAAAAAACAAGCTGAAGATCTTATGAAAGAAATGCAGGAAGCTTTAGAAGTGGTAAAATATGTATTTAATGAAAGCACGCGTGATAATCTGGCTAAAAGTTTTGAAAGCATTAAGCTAACTATATATAATCTTGAAAAAACATCTTTTACTATTGATACATTAATGCAAAACGAAAAAACGAAACTATCAAATATTTTCGCAAATATTGAATCAATCACACAAAATATAAAAAATAATAATCAGGAAATTTCTGAAGCAATCCAAAATATTGCTAGTATAAGCGATTCAATGGCTAAAGCAAATATATTAACAACCTTAAATAATATAGAATCATCAGTGTTACAATTAAGTGAGATTACTGAAAAAATTAATGCCGGTGAAGGATCAATAGGTCAATTAGTTAATAATGATACTTTATATTATAATATCGAATCTGCGACCAGAAATCTAAATGCTTTAATTGAAGATATAAAAATGAATCCTAAAAAGTATGTTCACTTTTCCGTTATAGATATGGGAAAAACAGTGTATGAACTTGATGAAGAAAAAATTAAGTTAAAAAATAGAAAATCGAATTGACTTTAAATATATTTTTATTGTTATAACAACTTGCACTTAAATTTATTACGCATTTAAAAAATTTCAAATTTTTAATATTTATTTATTCTAAATAAAATTAAAATTGAAAATTTAAAAATTTTCTTTAATTAAATTTTCTAATCGTTTAACTGACAATTTTTTAATAAAAATATCTATTAAATCACTGATTTTCAATTAATTATTTTTTTTTTATTTTTTTTTATTTTTTTTTTATTTTTAAATGATTGAGTATAACGATCATATATTTAAAATCAAAAAATCAAGTAGAAAACGATTTTTTTTTTAGTTTTTTTTTTCACAATTTAGTTAGCGAAAGATAAAATGTATTACTCAACCCTAAAGTACTGTTAAATAAATGACTAACAAACATGAACAAATTTGGAACAGTTGTATGACCATAATAAAAGACAATGTTCCTACAATTAGTTTCAGAACCTGGTTTGAACCTATTGTCCCCATTAAGCTTGAGAACGATATACTTACGATTCAGGTTCCTAGCCCCTTTTTCTATGAATATCTCGAAGAACAGTATATTAATATTCTTCGAAAAACTCTTCGTAAAGAATTAGGTGAGAGTGCAAAATTAGAATATAGCGTTGTTATGGAAAACAATGGGTATTCTGACTCAAAACCTTATACAGTAAAACTTCCTGCAAAAAACAAAACAGAGGTAAAAAACAAACCGATGAATATGCCTCTAAAAGACTCGGAAAATGAAATTAAAAATCCATTTATAATTCCGGGTATTAAAAAATTGGAAATTGATCCACAGTTGAATTTAACCAATTCATTTTGTAATTTTATTGAAGGAGAGTGTAATCGATTGGCTAGATCAGCTGGATTTGCAGTTGCTAATAATCCTGGGGGAACAGCTTTTAATCCATTATTCATTTATGGTGACTCAGGTCTTGGAAAGACTCATTTAGCGCAAGCTATTGGTATTGAAGTAAAAGAAAAATACCAGGAAAAAATAGTACTTTATGTTAACGCCAGTAAATTTCAAACTCAATTTGTTGAGTCAATCAGAAACAACAACAAAAATGATTTTATACATTTTTACCAAATGATTGATGTATTAATTCTCGATGATGTGCATGAATTTGCTGGTAAAGAAAAAACGCAGGATACTTTTTTTCATATTTTTAATCATTTGCACCAATCAGGAAAGCAGCTTATTTTAACTTCTGACAAACCACCTGTTGAATTGCAAGGAATGGAACAACGACTATTATCAAGATTTAAATGGGGTTTATCAGCTGATCTTCAAAAGCCTGATTATGAAACCAGGATGGCAATATTAAAACAAAAGAGTTATAACGATGGCATTTCTATACCTGATGAAGTATTGGAATATATTGCTTCACATATAACTGATAACATTAGAGAATTAGAAGGAGCATTGATTTCATTGCTAGCCCAGTCAACATTGAATAAAAAAGAAATCACACTCGATCTGGCAAAAAATATGATCGATAGATTGGTAAAAAATACAAAAAAAGAATTATCCATAGATTATATTCAAAAGGTTGTTTGCGATTATTTCAATTTGTCTACTGAAATGATTCATGCTAAAACAAGGAAAAGGGAAATTGTGCAAGCCAGACAAATTGCCATGTATTTTTCTAAAAGTTTAACTAAATCCTCTTTAGCAACTATTGGAGCAAAAATTGGAGGAAAAGATCATGCTACAGTGCTTCATGCTTGTAAAACCGTAAATAATCTCTCTGAAACAGATAAAAGATTCAGGTTTCAAATTGAAGAATTAGAAAAGAAATTAAAAATATAATAAAGAACAGGTTCCTAGTGAGCCTGTTTTTTTTTTGAACAAAAGATACGTATTCCTAATGTTCGACGATACTTATAAAACCATTAAATTACCATCAGAAGGATTGTATAAAGAAAAAGGAAGTAAATTCCTATCTTTTGCATATCCTATTGAAAATGAGCATGATTTTAAATTAATAAAAAGCGAAATCGAAAAAAAGTATCACAATGCCAGGCATCGGTGTTTTGCTTATCGTATAGGATTTGGTAAAAATATTTTCAGGGTAAATGATGATGGAGAACCAACAAATACGGCAGGTAAACCTATTTTAGGGCAAATTATATCGTATGATCTAACGAACATTTTAATATATGTGGTTCGCTATTTTGGAGGCACACTTTTAGGTGTTAGCGGATTAATAAATGCCTATAAATCATCGACTTTGGATGCTTTAAAACATGCAGCCATAATCGAAAAAGTGATTTTTAATGTATATCAAATAAATTTTAATTATTCGTCGATGAATATAATAATGAAAATATTAAAAGAAAATAATTTGGAACAATTTAACCAGGTTTTTGAAACGGATTGTTCCTTAAATTTTATGGTAAGAAAAAGAGAAGTAAATCAAATACTTGAAAAATTTAAAAAAATTGATGATATTGAGCTA